>JAAVIE010000105.1 GCA_014799325.1 Oscillospiraceae bacterium | reverse complement strand
CTGTGATCAGATCCCGCTTTTGGTAAACACCAGCAAGGTGAGCAAGCTCAGAAACGCCTGCAGCACGAAGCCCAGGGCCACCAGGCTAAGGCGGGGTCTGCCTGCGTCCGCCAATGCGGTGAGGTATTCCTCCGACTGTTCGTTTTCAAAGCGTGAGCGTATTTTCTTGATCTTCTTTACCATAAAGGAAATATAGAGGTAATCGCCGAAAATTGACAGCAGAATCACCACAACAAGCTGAATGAACCACAGAGTGTTGGAGGCGGACATCAAAGCCGTTTCGTCAATGCCTGCCGTTACCGCTTCCGCCGTTTCCGCCGCCTGATCCCTGAAGAATGTCATGTAATAGACGATTATCTGCGGCAAGCTCATAATATAGTTGAAGATAGTCAGCAGAAATCCTAAAAAGGTCATACCTTTATAAAACTGATTGTAGGGATTCAGCAGACCTGCAAAGATATTCAGGTTGGTTTTTTTGCCTGTGACTATCATATACTTGAACATAGCCAGCCGATACAGCCTTTGAGGACCGTCCACGTTCAGGAAACACATCATTTCCCTTTCGCTGACGCCGTAGTACTTCTTTTCGCCGTATTCCTCATAGGTCTTTTCCCTGTTGGATTTTTCACCGCTTCTGTTTTCGAGGAATTTCCTAAGCTGTTCTGTCAGCTCGTCTTCTTCCTCGGAATCGGGATCGGCATTTGGATCGTGATCGGGAGCTTCACCGCTTCCCCAAAGACCGCCCTGTTCTCCGCGCATAGTATCGGAGTAAATTTCCGAAACAGTCTTGACGGTATAGTTCTTTTTCTCTTCCTCCTGCTGCCCCCAAACATAGCCCTCGGCATGTTTGCTTTCAAAAGGACAGCCGCCTTTTTCCTCCCAGCAGGAGCGGTGGACGGGGGTGCCGCAGACAGGGCAGTATACTATACTGTCTATATTGTTTATGTCTTTTTCCTCAAATTCTTTTCCGCAAGCCTCGCAGACTTTTCCTTTAAGTTCTTCCATAGGCTGTTATTGTTCTCCGTTTTTTTGTTTTTGGTTTCTTATCTCTTTTGTCTTTTTTCTTTTAAAATTTTCAGTGGGATTTTTGGGTATAGATATATATTATACAGTATAGCAGATTTTTTTAAAAAAAGCAAGGTGTGTTTATATTTTTCACTTTTTCACCACCGACCGGTGAAAAATTCCCCTATTGCCATTTTCTCTCAAATGTAGTATAATAATAAAGACTATTTAATAATTTAAAAAAAGTAATTCAAAAAAATCAAAAAATAAAAACGGAATGGTTATACTATGAAAAAATGGATCATAAAACAACAGGACCCCGCTGAGGTAAGACGTTTAGCGGCAGAAACAGGCGTCACCCCCTTTGCGGCAAAGCTTCTCCTTAACCGCGGGATCACAGACCGAGACAGCGCCGACAGCTTTTTCAACAGTGAGGAAATATCGGATCCCTTTGAAATAGCGGATATGGATAAGGCAGTAGACGCCATAAACAACGCTATGGATAACGGCGATAAAATAACCGTCTACGGAGATTACGACTGCGACGGCATCACTGCCACAGTGATCCTCTTCAGCTATCTTGAAGCCATGGGCGCGGAGGTGGATTGGTATATTCCCAGCCGCGACGAGGGCTACGGACTTAATAAAAAAGCCATTGATCTTATGGCGGAAAACGGCACACAGCTTGTTATAACCGTTGACAACGGGATTTCCGCCGCCCTGGAAGCAGCTTATCTCAAAGAAAAGGGCATCGACCTGATAATCACCGACCACCACCAGGTACCCGACACATTGCCCGACGCTTTAGCCGTTATCGACCCCCACCGCCCTGACGATTTCTGCAAGTGCAAGGAGCTGGCAGGCTGCGGAGTTGCTTTGAAGCTGGTCATGGCTTTGGAGAACGACGTTGACAGCGTTATGGAAAACTGGGGAGATTTCGCCGCCATAGGTACCGTAGGCGACCTGGTGCCGCTGATCGGAGAAAACCGCATTATCGTAAAACGCGGACTTGCTAACCTCAACTATTCCGAAAACGGCGGACTTATCGAGCTTTTGAGACAGTGCGGCATTCATGAGGACGATGACGTTCCGTCAGTTACCGCCGCCTTTACTATCTGCCCCCGCATAAACGCCGCGGGAAGATTCGCTCACCCAAAGGACGCTGCGGAGCTGTTCCTCTGCGACAATCCCATAATGTACAGACAAATGGCTGAGAACCTGTCAATGCTCAATCTTAGGCGGCAGGAGGAAGAAAAGGCTATTTTGGCTCAGATCAGCAAGCAGATACAGGAGGATCCCCTTATCGTCAAGTCAAGAGTCATTGCGGTAAGCGGAAAGGGCTGGAAGCACGGCGTTATCGGCATCGTGGCTTCCAAGCTGATGAACAGATTCGGCAAGCCCGTCCTGGTTATCACAGAAGAGGGAGAAACTGCAAGAGGAAGCGCAAGGAGCGTTGAGGGCTTTTCCCTTTTTGAGATGCTCACAGAGCTGTCCGATTATCTTCTGAAATTCGGCGGACATACCAAGGCGGCAGGTTTTACCCTTGAAACGGAAAGAATAGGTGAATTTACCCAAGCGGTAAAGGAGTACGCAAAAAGGACAAAGCCCGTTATGCCAAAAGACTTTGTTACTGCGGAAATGTCGCTTTCGGCAGAGGAGCTTACTATTGAGAACGTTGAAAGCCTGGAATATTTTCAGCCCTTCGGTGAGGGAAATCCCTCCCCTGTGTTCCACATAAGCAACGCCGAGATAAAGTCGCTGAAATCCCTTAAAGAGGGGAAATATGTAGCCTTTACCATAGCTTTGGGCGGAAGAGAATTCAAGGTGCTGAACTTTTCCGCAGGCTTTGACAGCTTCGGATACAAAGAGGGCGAAAGAGTGGACTTGCTTGTAACTGCGGAGATCAACGAATATAACGGAAACCGCTCGGTAAATCTGAAATTAGCGGACATTTGCCGCGTGGGTCTTAACCGCGACAGATTCTTTGCCGCCGAGGACGCTTATGAAAGACTGTGCTGCTGCGAACCCGTAGACCCTGCTCTTGCCAAAAGAGTTATTCCTGACAGAGAAACGCAAAAGGCAGTTTATGATATTGTGAGAAAGAATTCCTGCCTGTCCGCCTGCGCTGATATCGCTTACTCAAAGAAAATAAACTACTGTATGTTCAGAGTAGCCCTTGATATATTTGAAAGCGCAGGGCTTATGCAGATCAACGAGTACGAAAACACGGTAGTTCTGAAAAAAGCGGAGGGCAAAGCAGATCTTAAACACAGCCCCGTTATTGAGAGAATAAAAAAGGTTCTCGGAGTGTAATACTATTTCACTCAAAGCGCTTAAATCATAATAAAAATATTTCGGAGGAAATATGGTATACACGATAGAAATGCTCACCGACCGCATAAAAAGCGGCGAAAAGCAATATGATCTGGAAAAAATACAAGCCGCCTACGAATTTGCGGAAAAGTCTCACAGAGGACAGGTGCGCACCAGCGGCGAGCCCTACATTTCCCACCCTGTTGCCGTGGCTTATATTCTGTTGGAAATGTGCATGGATACCGACACACTTTGCGCCGCTTTACTCCATGACGTTGTGGAGGACACAGGGGTGGAGCTGGACACCATAAGAAGGAAATTCGGGGAAGATGTGGCGCTTATGGTAGACGGCGTTACCAAAATAGGACAGGTTCCCCTGAATACAAAGGAAGAACAGCAGGCTGAAAATATCCGTAAGATACTTATGGCTATGAGCAAGGATATCCGCGTTATTATCATCAAGTCGGCGGACAGACTGCACAATATGCGGACTTTGGCTTGCCGCCCTCCCGAAAAGCAGAGAAAGACCTCTCTTGAAACCATGAGCTTTTACGCCCCCATAGCCCACCGCCTCGGTATGTATGACATCAAGGAGGAAATGGAGGATCTGGCGCTTTACTACCTCGACCCCTACGGCTACAAGGAAGTGCAGAACGCGCTGGCGGCAAGAAAGGACAAGGGAGAAAGCTTTATAGATACCATAAAGCGCAGGATCGCCGAGAGAATAACCGACATACAGCCGCCCCCTGTCATTGAAGGGCGCGTCAAGAGCATTTACAGCATTTACAAAAAGGTCTATGTCAAGGGAAAGAACTTTGAGGAGATCTATGATATTTACGCAGTGAGAGTTATTGTGCATTCTATTATAGAGTGCTACAATGTGCTGGGCGTTATACACGATATGTTCCGCCCTATCCCCTACCGCTTCAAGGACTATATCGCTACTCCAAAGCCTAACCGCTATCAGTCCCTCCATACCACAGTTATAGGAAGAGAAGGGGTGCCATTTGAAGTACAGATCCGCACGGTGGAAATGCACAATACCGCACAGTACGGTATCGCCGCCCACTGGAAGTACAAGGCGGGCATCAACAAAAAGGTGGCAGGAGAAAAGCGTTTTGATTGGATAAGGCAGATTCTCGATCAGCAGCAGGAGGCGGACGACGTAGAGCAGATCGCCGAGGCTGTCAAGGTGGATCTTGCACAGGACGAGGTGTATGTATTTACCCCAAAGGGAGATGTAATTACACTTCCCGTAGGCTCAACGGTGATAGATTTCGCCTACTCTATCCACACCCAGGTAGGCAACCGCATGACGGGAGCAAAGGTCGGAGGAAGAATGGCTACCTTTGACTACCAGCTGAAAATGGGCGATATTGTGGAGATAATGACCACCAACAGCCCCAACTACGGTCCCAACCGCCACTGGATGGATATAGCGAAAACCAACGAAGCCAAAGCAAAAATACGCGCCTGGTTCAAGCGTGAATGCAGGGGCGAAAATATAGAAAGAGGAAAGACCGCCTTTGAAGCAGAGATGAAGCGCAGCAGCATTCCCCTTGACGAGGAATTTATAAAGCAGATCGCCAAGCGGCAGCATTTTGACAATGTAGATGATTTTTACGCGGCAATAGGCTACGGCGGCGTTATGCTCAGCAAGGTAATGCAGAAAGCCAAGGACGACTATCTCAAAATGCAGAAGCCTGCTGAGGATCTTACGGCGGCTATGGATGGCACGGAAATTTCCCGCACCATAAGCGACGCCATTGCCAGAAAGCAAAGCAGCGGCGTTATAGTAGACGGCATAGACGGCTGCGAGGTGCGTTTCGCCAAGTGCTGCAACCCCCTGCCGGGCGACGATATAACGGGCTTTGTAACAAGGGGCTTCGGCGTGTCGGTGCATAAGGCAGACTGCAAAAACGTCCTTGAACAGAAAAACAACCCTGCCAACGCCGAGCGCTGGATCAATGTCAAGTGGGCAAGCGGCACCACCGCTACCTATGAAGCTACCCTTGACATTGTGGCGCAGGACAGAACAGCCCTTGCCGCCGATATTACCCTGGCAATAGCCTCCAGCCGAATACCCATTCACGAGCTTATCGCTCATCATCTTAAAAACGGGAATGCAAATATTACCCTTACGGTGGAGATAAGCGGTGTGGAGCAGCTTAAGAATATCATAGTCAAGCTCAACAAGATAGACGGCGTGGTGTCTGTTGAAAGGGCAGGAAAGTAAAGAGGAAAATTTTATGGAAATCACAAAGCTCACCCTTGGCATGCTTGCCGTCAACTGCTACATTATAAAATATTCGGAAAACAAGGCGGCAATAATCGACCCCGGAGACGAGGGAGCGAAAATAGTAAAAGAATTGGAAAATCGGGGGCTTACCCCAACCAAAATTATCCTTACCCACGGACATTTTGACCATATAGGAGCGGCAGCGTTTCTTAAGGAAAAATACAATATCCCTCTGTATATCTGCGAAAAAGATAACATTATGTTAAGCGACAGAGAAAAATCGGGCGCATATATCGCCCCCTTTGTAAAATATAATCCTGTAGAAGCAGACGGATTTTTAAAAGAGGGCAATTTGGTGGAGCTGGGAGAAACGTCTCTTAAGGTCATGGAGACCCCGGGACACAGCGAGGGCAGTATTTGCCTTTTGGGAGAGGACTTTATTTTCACGGGAGATACTTTGTTCCAAGGCTCGGTGGGAAGAACCGATCTTTTTTCGGGAAGCGGCAAAAAGCTTATGGAGTCGGTGAAAAGGCTTGCAGGGCTGGAAAAGGACTACAGGCTCTACTGCGGTCACGGCGAGGATACTTCCCTTGAAGCGGAAAGAAATTTTAATCCGTTTTTTTGAGATACAGAAAGGACTGATATTGATGAATGAGATCTTTGAAACTGTAAAGGAAATTACTGCGGCGGCAGTCAAGAAGGCTGATCAGACCTGCAGGATCACAAAGCTGAGATTATCCAAAGCCGCCCTTGACAAGCTGTTAAAAGCGCAGTACATAGAGCTTGGCAAAGCGGTCTATGACATGTGCAAAAGCGGCGAGGAGGATTCCCGGGAAGTAGTGGCTATGACAGTGCAGATAGACGGGACCCGCAGACGGATAAGCGCCCTTGACAGGAGGATCGCCCATATTTCGGAGCTGGTGACGTGTCCCCAATGCGGAACGGTAATGAAGATACAGAACGCCTACTGCCCCCACTGCGGCGAAAGGCTTGCGTAGGAAGAGGAGCTTATTACGGAAAACGAAAATGAGATGATAATATCGGAAGAATAAGTTCAGAGTTTGTTTCAGACAAGTTTTTCCATTTAAAAAAATAACTTATATTATCGGTTTTCTTTCAGATAATAATATCGGGATTTTTATCCCGCCAAAAATCTATTTCAAAGAAAAATTCAAGAAGTACATTAAACCTTGGAATTTTCTTTTAAAAAAGATCAATTTCTGAAAGAAAGGAATACCGAAATGAAGAAAATAGGATATATTCTGGCAGCAGCAGTGGCAGTCTTTACACTCAGCGCCACAGCTTTTGCCGCAAACGTTGCTGATGACATCGGCGACGGAGCAGGCGATCTTTTGGACGGTATCGGAGACGGTGCCAACGATATTATTGACGGCGTAGGCGACGCGGCAGACGATGTTGCCGACGGAGTTGGAGACGCCGTTGACGGCGCAGGCGACGCCATAGGCGACGGTGTTGACGACATCGGCGGCGGTGACGGCGATGCAGACGGTGATGCGAACGGTGATGTTACCGTAGACACCTCTGATGATGCTGCCGACACTACCGAGGAGGAAACCACGATCACTGAACTCACCACAGAGGAAACTACCACAAACACATTGGTAAACGGCGCGGCTGACAACAACGTAAACACAGGTTTTGCGGCAGGCGGAACACTGCTGGGCGCAGTAGCTGCGGCAGCTGCAGCGGCTCTTGCAAAGAAAAAGAAGTAACTTTTTGATTAAGCGATAGCTTGGCAGTAAATACTGCTGTTAAAAAATGGGGCTGTAAAAAACTTTGAGTTTTTACAGCCCCATTGTTTTATGCTCCCAAGAAAGTGGCGCTGATTTGGGTTCTCTCAGGAAAGTTGTGCTGGTTTAGTTCTCTCAGGAAAGTTGTGCTGGATTGGATTCTCTCAGGGAAGTTGGCGGTAATTTACTGATTTAAAAAGAATTTCAAAATTCCGAAAATGAAGCTCAATGGCGCAAGCGCCAAGAGCTTCATTTTCGGAACCGGACAAAATTTTCGTTGAAAATTTTG
>JAAVIE010000104.1 GCA_014799325.1 Oscillospiraceae bacterium | reverse complement strand
TAACGGAATAACAATACCGTATAAAGCCCGATCCTTTGTTTTTTCGGAGTTGACATGAAACTCCTTTTGAAATACTTCGCCCTTTTCCAAATATACTATGCCTCCGGAAAGCTCATCAAGCTCTGCCGGTCCCGATTCCATATCCATAAGAAAATATGCGTAGTTTGCACCTCCCGCCGGCTCAGATTCCGGTTTGCTGTCTCTTCCGAACAGAAAATAAAATGAACCGTCTGTCTTTGAAACATTGGAATATGTATTTCCGTTGATTTCATTTTCAGAAGTAATGATAGCAACCGCACTGTCGTTTGTAAACTCATTTAACGCTTCGCTTCTCTCCATAACATATTCAGTGTCATATACAGGAGCCATTGATTTATCGGAGCTGCTGTTCTCAAAGTATAATCTTACACTGTTATAGAAGTAGTTTTGTCTCCAAAATTCTCCGAAGCGATTTATGGGAATATTCATAACGGTTATTATGTCACATTGATTCATATTGTATTTAAGCATAGATTCGTCAATTTTAAAGGTAAAAGGAATCTGAGTTTCGGCATGCTCGGGCGGAGAAAAGTTATAATAGCTTACAGCTTCACCGTCATTAACGGAAAAAGAAATAAGCTCTCCGTTAAGTACCACAAACATTGTCATCTTCAGAGCATAATCTCCCATATTGCTGAAAGAAAGAACATGCTTTTCACTGCAGCATTCATAAGAAGCTATATGATCGTCATAAGTTACCTTACTGCTGCCATCTTGCCGATATAACTGAACAATATACGAATAATTGTAATAATCTGCATTATCATTGTCTTCATCTGCTTCTGTACCGCTTAAGCTGTCGGAGGTTTGTATGCTGCCTTCTGCTGTTCCGACGCTTTCGGTTGTATTGACTGTAATTCCTTTGGTTTCATCACTGCAAGCTGAAAAAAGCAGCAGGGAGCTTAGAGAGATCAATAAAGCCGATATGCTTTTTTTCTTCCTTGTGTACATCAGAAATTTACCGAACTTCCTGCTGTCCATGATCCGTAACCGTTAAGTTTCATATATACAGATGCCGACGCTGTGGTAGCCTTTTCAGAACCCGCTTTAACGGTAAGGCTGGCAGAATTACTTTTAGTTACAGTTTTCGAATCAGTATTCGTCCGTTCTACGGCAATGTAAGAGGGTGAATCCAAACTATTTAATTCATAATCTCTTTCAAATAAATATGTAATGTTTGCAGCCAACAAATAGGAATCAGCTTGAGTGCCGGCAGGGATCGTAATCTTTGCGGTTGCAGTCACCGAATCAAGATTTGGTTTTCTTGCTCCGTCATAAGTAGAAATGTCAAGTTGCGTATAAACTTGTCCATGCTCACCTCTGGTCGACCAACCTCCGATCGTCTTTGCACTCACACCAACTTGCAAAAAAGAAACTGCTGTGATAGTGCTTATTATAGCTTTTAAAACTCTTTTTTTCATTTTTGGTTCCTCCATAAAATTATTTTTTTCAATTTGTTTTTTGACTTTCAAAAACTTACACTGTTTTTGTACTGCTGTAAACAGTAACCTTTTCTTCCTTGCCACTGCTGTCAGTAAAGGTGAAAACGGTTTTTACACGGTATTTTCCGCCGGAAAGTCCGCTTATTGTGTTCGTCAGCGTGATTGTTTTGCTGTTTACAGTTTTGGTTATGCTTGAACCATCAACCGTGTTCCATATCCACAGACCCCAGTATTTTTCCAAGGTTTGCACGGCGGTTATTTTGACAATGTCAATGCCGTTTGCTGTACTGATACAGGTTGCCGTTGTTCCGGATATGATGAGTCTTGCATCAGTTGTGTTAGCAGAGTCGTACATAGGAGATACCGCTACGCTGCCGTCACCCGTTGCCGAAATAGGAACAACCATCAGTGACACCATAAGAAAAAAAGACAGGAAAATTGAAACCATTTGCTTAATTTTCATACCCTTCGACCTCCTTTCAACTTTATTGAAGAGTTACCCCTCCTATAATATATAACTGTTTTTTTACCCATTTGGGACATATTTTTCCGAATCTTTTAAAATTTTGGTACTTTCTGCCAAAGCAAGCATCTCATCTTTGTTCAAGTTGCCAACGATTTCCAATATATAATCACCGTTATCCCAAACGATAACTCCCGAATCTCTCTTTTCATTAGACCAATCTATATATAATCCGGGTTTTTCATCAATATAAACAGTTTCAAGCTTTCCGCGTTCATTATCAATTTTCGTGGAGAAATCTTTTTTTATGCTTTGCTGAAACATTATTTCAGTGTCTGTTTTTGTATTGTGCCACGTTATAACATACAGTTCGCTTGATTGAATCTCATCATCTATCACATAATCATTGGATAATGCAGTAAGCTCATAGATATAATCAATCGTTTCGGGCGCATTTTCATAATTGATAACAAAAAGCTGGTCAAATTCGCTGTGCCGCTTCCATGAAATATTGGTATATATACCGACGGCTGCCGCTGAAATCGCAGCCAACACCGCTAAAACCAACGCTATGACCATAGCCGATGACAAACGTCTTACGGGCTTTAAATTGGCAGATAATTGCTGTTCCAAGTTCTTATCATATAATTTGAAAATCTTTTTCATTTTGCGCTTATGACGAGCAGAAAAGCGATGCTTGGGCAAATTGTCATACCTTGCAAATTCCCGATCATAAGCCTCTTCGACTATTTCATCAAGTGTATGATTATCCATTCCGAATTCTCCTTATTATTTTTTACCGTCTAAGAATTTCCGTATCTGCTTTCTTGCCTCCGAGATCCTTTTTCGGGCGGCTTCTTCCGAGATCCCAAGCTCATGTGATATTTGTTCATAGGAATATCCCAAGACGGCTTTAAGAAAAAGCGCGTCCTTTTTACCGGTGGGCAGGTTCTCTATATAGCTTGTCAATTCCTCCGCCTCGGCTTTGCCGATGACAATGTCCTCGGGCAAGCAGTCGTCGCAGGGAATTTCATTACAAAGGGATTCTTGAAAATCTCTTTTTTCCTTTTTTATCATATCCAAGGCTATATTTCTGACCGTCACGCTTAGATATGCAGGCTTTTTATCATCGGGTATTGAAATAAACCTTTGAGGATCGCGGGCAATATGTACAAAAACCTCCTGAACCGCATCTTCGGCATCGCTGCTGTTATGCAGAAAACCCATAGCTATATGGAACAGCCTGTCTTTGTGCCTGAGATACAATTCTTCGATTTTGTTTTCATGCCCGATGTTCTTGTTTTTGAACAGAAATTTGCCGAACATAAAACACTCCAATTACGCTTTCCAAAATTGTCTTATTATATAAAAAATTTTTAATATTATACATTAACATTGGCGAAAAGTCAATATTGGGAATGTTCCCCTTTGACTATGTTTCGTTTGGTAATGTATTTTACCGATTTTTAGAAAACAAATGAGCTGTACAATTATAACTCTTGATGTTATTAGATTTTGCTGTTATTCTTTGTTTGCAGCGGCTCAATTTTTGAGCATGGACGGTGACAATTCGTCTGTTGCTTTCAGTCGTTTTTTCTCTGCCTTGATGTCAGATTTGACCTGCGATATTATCGACGTGAGCTTTTCCTCGCATTCTTCTCTTGTCTTGGCATATATGTTATGACTTTCCTTTTGCCATAAGCATTTTTAGGGCTGTATCGTCCCTCGTATAGGCGATAATTTATCATCGTTACACACTCCCTGTTTTCTGCGTTTACCCATTCTCAACACCTCTGATGAGGTATAGACAGCAGCAGGTTCTGTTGTTATAAATTGTTTTTCCTCCAACTGGATAATGTACTTGCTGTGGGAAATAGTCTTTGATTGGGTCACGTTTTTTGGTAGTGATTATTTTCCATTTACACCTCACTTTTTTACTTCAATCCAAAGCTGCAACTTTTCTTTCGGAACAACTAATCTTGAACCGATTCGGATTGCGGGAAAATCTTTCTCATTCATCAATTCATAGCTGCTTGAAATGGAAATGCCAAGCAGTTTGGCGAGGGCTTCGGTGTTAAGGAACAGTGCAATTCTTCATAGTTTGTGTACGTTGCTCCTTTCAAATTTTTACCTACATCAATTTTTTAGCACTATCTGTTGGTTTTGAATGATGTGATTTATTTTAGCAGATAGCTTGTAAAAAATCAATAGATGTGTTATAATTATTGTATATTCTCAATTTTATAATTCGTATTATCTATTTTTTAAGAAAAATTTTGGAGGGTGAAATGTTTGATTTTAAAGCCTACTTTTGGAACAGTGATGTCTACATAAATGAAAAATACAGGTTTGATTCCAACGAAATTCTGACTGCATATTTGAACGATAAACACTACAACCACCTTTACGAAAAGGATTTTATCTATAACTTGAAATATTTTAAAAGGCATTTACAAGTTTCTCGTAATATGGACTATCAGGACTACATTAATTACAATGATACGGTTTACGAGTCAATGCGTTTTACAGATGAACTAAATAAAATGCTGAAAAAATTGCCGCCGTACAACAAAATCCTCGGTGATCAAATTACAAGACTCGATGATATTTTAAACACTTACAACTATTTTTTCGAAAACGGAATAGATCTTAATGAATATTATTATGATGAGGACACGGTCACCGAATATGGTATGGGTGAAAAGGACGAACATGGAAATTATACTATGCGACTCTTCAAATTTCAGCTTCGACCAATCAAACGCATTAACATAGAAGATGATGATACAAGGCTCTCACTCCAAGAATTAAATCAAGCGATTTCGGAATTTTTTGATATGTATATTGGGTTTGTTACGGCTTATATGCAGGTGCATGAAGTATACAAACCGTTCCTAACAAAGTATTATCATCAGAGAGAAGCCTTTCCAACGGAGAGCGAGGCTGCTCAACATTTCGAGAATCTTAACAAGAATAATGCCAACGGATTTAGAAAAATAAAGTGTAAAATGGAGTCCTTTGGGTACAAAACGTTGAAGGGCAGAAGCGGTAATCCTATCTTATGTGAGGAGATTGGTTTTAGCGACATAGGATCATTTTTGTTCTACGATTTCTTCAACGGTATCAAACAAAACTATGTGCCAAATCAGTGCAGAAACTGCGGTAAATTCTTTTTAATTAAGGGCAGCTGGTACTATACCTACTGTGACAGAAAGCTCAAAAAAGAGCCTGACAAGTCCTGCCGTGACGTTGGCTCTAAAAAACGTTATGACGATAAATGCAAAAATGACCCTGTATGGCAGACCTATAATCGGGCATACAAGGCGCATTATGCGAGGTATATGAAAAAGAAAATGACTATGTCAGAGTTTGAGGAGTGGTCGAGATTTGCTTCGGAAATTCGGGATAGAGCGTTAGCTGGGGAGATCGAATTTGATAAATATTATGCCGATATTCGTAAGTAAAAAAGCTGGGGTGGTGTTTTACCATAGCAGCTAATGCGGTGGTGAAACACCACCCCTTTGATTTGTAGTGCCTATTCTTTGTTTTATGCGACGCAATTTTTGACCAAGTAAATCGAAATATTTTTGTTTATATAGATACTTAGTTTATATGTTATAATTATACAAATCACATAATAAGTTTTTCAAAATTGTTAAAAGATAAAATGAATATGGAGTATTAGCGTATGAACAAGCTTTTTTACAATAATCCTGCAAAGGACTGGAACAGTGCTCTGCCGTTGGGCAACGGCTTTATGGGTGCTATGTGTTTTGGAGGGAATATGGTCGACCGTTTTCAGCTAAATGCTGACAGCCTTTGGCACGGCGGCTTTCGTGACAGAATAAATCCCGACGCAAAAAAGACTATTCCCGAAATACGCCGCCTTATAGCGGAGGGAAAAATTACCAAGGCAGAAAATCTCGCCAATCTCACAATGGCAGCGATCCCGGATTATCAATGCCATTATGAGCCGCTTTGCGACCTTTTTATAATTCCCGACAGCGGCGAAAAGGTCGATATATTTGGTCTGAGAGATGGTTGGAGTGAGTACATTTATAAAATGCTGCCATGTGAAAACTACATCAGGCAACTTGATATTGAAAACGGGATACATAAGGTTTCTTACACCATAAACGGTATTTTTCATATGCGCGAAAGCTTTATTTCATATCCTGACAGGGTAATGGTTATCCGAAATGTCGGCACTGAAATTTCCGTAATTATAGAGCGTGGAGTTTATATGGAAAGCCTGCGGAGGCTTGATGAAAACACTCTTTGTATGGAGGGGCAGGCGGGAGCTGACGGTGTAAAATACTGCTTCTGCATAAGGGCGGTAAAGGGTTCTATGGGTATTGTCGGAAGGACATTGAAATGCAGCAATGACGCTGTTATTATCGCTTCTGCCGAAACAAGCTTTTACTGCGCAGAACCGCGTGAAGAGGTTTTAAAACGGCTTGCTGACGGTGAAAAAACAGGTTACGATGAGCTGCGAAAAAGACATATTTCGGATTTTTCCGAAATAATGAACAGGTGCAGCCTGAACATTCACTGCGCCGACAGCAAAGAGGATATTCCTACCGACAGCCGTCTTGAAGCTGCAAAAAACGGCAGTGAGGATTTGGGTCTTGTAAATCTTTCCTTTGCATATGGGAGGTATCTGCTTGCAGCTTCAAGCCGGCAAGGAAGTTTGCCCGCCAATCTGCAAGGAATATGGAACGACAGCTTTACACCTGTTTGGGACAGCAAGTACACTATAAATATTAACACACAAATGAATTATTGGCACTCCGAAAGCTGTAACCTTTCCGAAATGCACCTGCCGCTTTTTGAGCATATCAAACGAATGTATCCCCACGGCAAAGCAGCAGCGAAAAAAATGTACGGCGCAGAGGGCTGGGTTGCGCACCACAACACCGACATTTGGGGGGATTGCGCACCACAGGATACTTTGCCCTCGGCAACCTATTGGCAAATGGGGGCGGCATGGCTTTGTCTGCATATTTTCGAGCATTATCGCTATACCGCTGACGAAAACTTTTTAGCAGAATATCTTCCTTATGCAAAGGAGGCAGCTTTGTTTTTTGAAGATACGCTGATAGAAAATGAACTGGGTGAGTTTGTGGTATCTCCGACGATTTCCCCTGAAAACTGCTATCGACTTAAAAACGGCGAATCGGGAAATCTCTGTTCGGGCGCGTCAATGGACAGTCAGATACTATGTGAGCTTTTCGGCGGTTTGCTTGAATTGGGAACGCTTTCGCAGGAAGAACGGGAGAGGTATGAAAAAATATTGAAAAAGCTTCCCGAAATAAAGATAGAGGAAAACGGTACGATACAGGAATGGACAGAGCCTTACGAAGAGGTTGACAAGGGACACAGACATATTTCTCACCTGTTTGCTCTTTATCCTGCCGCTCAGATAGATTTTTCCGATAAAGACCTTGTTTCGGCGGCGGAAAAAACCTTGCTCCGCAGACTTGAAAACGGCGGCGGTCACACAGGCTGGAGCAGAGCATGGATAATCAACCTATGGGCAAGACTGCGAAACGGCGGGAAAGCGTGGGAGGATATAAAAAAATATTTTGAAATATCCGTTCTGCCAAATCTTTTCGATAACCACCCACCCTTTCAGATCGACGGTAATTTTGGAACAACAGCAGCTATTGCGGAAATGCTTCTGCAAAGTCATAATGGGAAGATAGTTTTCTTTCCCGCCCTGCCGAAAGCATGGAAAAGCGGGACGGTTATGGGACTTTGTGCAAGAGGCGGTATCACGGCGGATATGGCATGGAGCGGCGGAAAGGGCGAGGTCACGCTTAAATCTGCGAAAAGTCACCGTATATTTATTGAGGGTATTGGTGATACTGTTCTCTCGGTGGGAGAAAACAAATTTGACGTGTTATTATAAGAAAAAATGTTTCGGGACAAATATTGAGAATCTTTTATATGGATTTCGATATTTCAGCTTGTAGAAAAACCTCACGTTGGTCGGTTTTCCTACAAGCTGACGCCGTTTTTGGCGGCACAGCCGCCAAAAACAAAAATCGGGCAGAGCCTTGCTCTGCCTCGATTTTTAGATTTTCAGCTTTGCTGAAAATCATAGGCTTCTGATTGTGATTTAGGGTCACACAAGGATGTTTGAGGTGTCGCCCAAAGCAGCCGCAAGGATACAGCTGCCCAAAGCGACATCAGGAAACCCTGACGGTTTCGCCCTAAGACCCCTTTCATTCCAAAAAAGAAAACTTTTTGACTTTTATACAAGCTGCGGGCTGTTACTATGCAGCCCATTTAATTTTATTCCAAACCTTCTATGATCTTCCCGATCTCCCTCTCAACCTCCCTGACCTCGCTGTAAAACTCAGCTGCGGAGACCCTCATAGCGTTATTCCCAAAAATAATGATCTGCTCCAATCCGTCCGAGGTAGCGACCCTGACCCTGTGCTTTTTGGCAAGGACGCGGGAGACCTTTTCAATATATGTGTCCGCCGTTTCTGCTTCCTTGGTATATACTATGGAAATTCCGCCTGCCTGCTCTACCTCACCCTTGTTGCCCTTGACCTTGTAGGCGTCAAAAACAAGGATCACCTCACATCTTCGGTAGCCCTGGTAATTGCACAGGATCTGTATCAGCTCATTCCGCGCAAGATCAAGGCTCAGCTGCGCTTTTTCTTTCAGCTCCTGCCATGCGAAAATTATGTTGTAGCCGTCTACCAGAACATACTCCGGACCCTGAAAAAGGGGTAAAGCGCGGTAGGGCTTTTCCTTGGGAACGGCCTTGGGCTTGGGTCTTTCGTTGAAGCGGTTGGGGTTGTTGTCAATTTTTCCGTAAGTTCTCTCAAAAATTTCTTTCAGCTCTTTTTCCGTTGCCTGCTGCTGTTTGTAATTGTTTTGTGCGGCAAATCTGACCTTTTTTTCTTCCCTGATAAATTCCTTTTCTCTTACTTCTTCGGATTTAATGTGCATCAGAGCGGGAGCCTCGTACCATTTCACCGCGTAGCCTGCTCCGTGGGAACAAAATACAGAGTCTGCTGAATTATAAAGATCGCTGTCGCAGTCGTATCCGATCTTTTCTATTACCTCCTCCTGATTTCCGCAGGGGCGGTAGCCTATGGGAAGGCAGCCCAGGCGCCCTTTTCCCTTTGTATAAGCCGTGACCTCGGACTGATACCCTCTCAGCGCTGCAGCGGGCGCTTCTCCCTCGATTATCATCATATTGTCGGACAGATCCGGCTCGGAAAATTCCGCTCCGAGACGCTGCAGATCCGTCATAGCGTGGCCGCCGTTTTCTTTTGGAACAGTCAGCTCAAAATGATACCAGGGTTCAAGTATTATGTTTTCTGCGCTGCGCAAGCCCTGACGTACCGCGCGGCAGGCTGCCTGTCTGAAATCTCCGCCCTCGGTGTGCTTCAGATGCGCCTTTCCCGCTATCAGAGTTATTTTAACGTCTGTAAGAGGAGCGCCGATAAGAACGCCTACATGGAGCTTGTCCTTTAAGTTTGACAAGATCAGCTTCTGCCAGTTGCTGCTTAATGTATCGGGCGGGCAATCGACAGAGTAGCGTATGCCGCTGCCCTGTTCAAGAGGTTCTATCAGCAGATGCACCTCCGCATAATGCCTGAGAGGTTCGTAATGCCCCATGCCGATAACGGGGGCAGCAACAGTCTCTTTATAGGCGATGCTTCCCTCTCCGAATTCCACGTTTATGCCGAATCTTTCGGCAATAACGCTTTTCAGCACTTCAAGCTGTATTTCTCCCATAAGCTGCAGGCGGATCTCGTTTGTGTTCTCATCCCACTTTACTCTTAGCTGTGGGTCCTCCTGCTCTAATTTTTTCAGCGTTTCAAGGCCTGTAAAGCTGTCAATTTCGGGAGGAAGTATCACTCGGTAGGAAAATAAAGGTTCAAGCATTGGCAGAGGCGCGTCGCAAGCCATGCCAAGCCCCTGCCCCGCATAGGTCTTGGTAAGTCCTGTCACCGCGCAGACCGTTCCGGCAGGGGCTTCCTCCACAGCAGAAAATTTTCTGCCCGAATAGATGCGCACTGCGTTTATCTTTTCCGCTTCTTCCCCCTCGCCTATCTGCATGCGGGCTTTTAAAGAGCCGCCTGTTACTTTCAGATGAGTAAGGCGGTTCCCCTGCTCGTCAAGGGTTATTTTAAAAACCTTTGCGGAAAACTCACCGTCATATTTGGGGAATTTTGTATAAGACGAAAAACAGCGCATAAAGCTTTCGGTGCCCTCCAACTTCAAAGCAGAGCCGAAAAAACAGGGGAACAGCTGTCTTTTCGCCGCTGCCTTTGTAATGCTTTGAGCTGAAATAAAACCCTTTTCAAGAAACTCGGTCATCAGTGATTCGTCGCATAAAGCTGCCGCTTCTGCCAAGGCTTCATTTTTTATATCTCCGCCGTCGGAGAGAGAAAAATCAATTATTTTCGTGTCTAATTTTTTATTTAGCTCTGCAATGATCTCTTCTTTTGTTTTAAGAAAAATGTCGGTCTTATTGACAAAAACAAAGGTGGGGATCCGATAGCTTTTCAGAAGCTGCCAAAGGGTCTCCGTGTGATTTTGTACGCCGTCCGAACCGCTTATCAGAAGCACGGCGTAATCCAGCACCTGCAGCACACGTTCGGTCTCGGAGGAAAAATCCGTGTGACCGGGAGTGTCTAAAATAGTGTAGATGTCGTTTCCGTAATTTATCACTGCTTGTTTGGAAAATATTGTAATACCGCGGCTGCGTTCAAGAGAGTGGGTGTCTAAAAAGGCGTCCTTGTGATCCACCCGCCCTAATTTCCGTATTGCGCCCATATGGTACAAAAGAGCCTCGGTCAGTGTGGTCTTTCCCGCGTCAACGTGCGCTAAAATGCCAACGGAAAGACGTTTTATTCTATTGTTTGTGTTTTCTTCCATATCTGCTTCTTTCCGTTTTTTATTGGTTAATAAGTGTGTTTTTCATTTATAGGATTATAGATCATACGATACTTTTTTATTTTAGCACATATTGGACGCAATTTCAATAATTTTTAAAAATAAGGTTCTAATCCATAAATCGTAATTAACTTCAGCTTTGCTGGAAATCATAGGCTTCCGATCGCGATTTAGGGTCACACAAGGATATGTGAGGTGTCGCCCAAAGCAGCCGCAAGGACGCGGCCGCCCAAAATAACACCGGGAAACCCTGATGATTTCCCCCTAAGACCACTTTCATTCCGAAAAAGAAAACTTTTAGACTTTTTATACAAGCTGAGGGGAGCCGTCGGATCTCCCTTTTTGCAGTCAACAAAAAATGTCCGCTTTTCCAAAATCAATATGCTATAATTATCCCTGTCAGCAAAAATGATCGGTGACGAAAGGAGTTTGATATGGGAAAAAGACTTTCAGACAAGAGCAAAGAGAAGAAGCTATGGCAAGATTGGAGGAATTAGGCAGGATTTTGATCTTGATGAGAAGATCATTGAAAACTTCAAAAATGGGGAAATCACTTGCAGCTGCCAGGAGTATGCGGACGAGGCAATCTGTAACGAGGAAAGCCTTGAGCTGTTTGAAGAAGGAGCTCTGCCCTGGGCTCCTCCAAGCTTTATAGAGAAGTACGAAAAAGCCGAAAACGCTCTTGTTTATCATGTAGAGATCTGCGATAACTGCAGCCTGCTTGGCGGACTGCCCTCTGCGCTGCTTTATGTAGGAGGAGATAAAGAGCTTTGGGAAGAAGAAAGGCTCAAATATAACGAGAAAGACAATACATACACCATGAAGTGCTTTTTCTTTGACTCTACGTGTATGTATGCGGTCAATTTTGATGATCCGAAAGATCTGTACTACAGTCGCGAGACCATGTATGTATGGTCTAAGGAAGGGATCATTACAATGGGCAATGGGGAAACGGCATTGCTTGCCGACGTAAAAAAAGAATTTTAAAACAGGAGGAAAAACAAATGGCAGAACAAGTTTTAAAAGACCGCTACGGACATCTGCCGGGTAAAATAACCCAGCGTTCGGGACAGCTTGAGATCAGGGACGCCTACGGGCATTTAAAGGGACGGTACGATCCCAAAACTGACACCACAAGGGACGTGTACGGACATATCATCGGGAAAGGAAATCTGCTCACAACTCTGCTGTGAAAATGCCGTATAGTTCAGGAACTGAAAAATTGCCGCTTCGGTCAGGTACGACCTAAGCGGCAATTTTTATTTAAGGAGTAAATAAGTAAAAATAAGATGCACAATTATTTTTTATCGGCTTTGGAAGCTTTTTTATTTTTTCCGATAACTATAACAATTACTATCAGAACCGCTACAGCCAAAGCCCCAAAAACAATATAGCTTATCAGCGCCGCGCTGTCCTTTTCGGAAACTGCCAAAATCGCGCTGTTCCCTGAAATTTCCACCACAAGATATTTTCCGTCTATCTCGGCTTCGGCAGTTCGCAAAACGCCGTTTTCCGTTACGGTGACCGATGCCTTTGAGGGCTTTATCTCGGGAAGGAATCTTATTCTGTGAGTTTCCGCGCCGTCATTTGGCAGGGTGATGCTCCAGCTTTCGCTCATATCCTTGTTTTCTGTAACGGAAATGCTGTCGCCGTCTGTGAAATTACCCTCTGCCACAAATATGGGCAGTCCGTTTTCGCGCTTTTCGGCTGATTCAAGAGCGGTGATAAAATTCTCATACACTGCGTTTATCCTTGCGCTGAAGGTGATATTATCATGGTCGAACTCCTCCCATTTGCCGAATTTTCCGGTTTTTTCGGGCACCTCGGGTATGTCCGCCGCGGTAAGGCTCTCGCCGTATTTTACGGGTATCACCTTTACGGTTTCGTCGTCTGAAATAAATGTAAGCTCAATAATTCCGAACTCCTTGGGAGTGTTTTCCAAAGCGATCATCTGATCATAAGGTATTGGATATGCAATGCCGCTGTAGCTTATTCCGTCTACTGCGCCTATTCCGCTGTCTATAAAGGTGTTGTTTTCGAGCTTTCCTTCAAAAGCGCTATAGCCCGCAATGGCGCCTATGCGTTCTATGCCTTCTTCTATTACAACAAAGCTTTTACAGTTTTTCATATCATAAGCCGCCCCTGCAATGCCGCCTACAAAGCTCTTTCCGCTGATGCGGCATTTTGCGCTGCAATCATGTATAGCGGCTTCCGAATTTCCCGCAATGCCGCCTGTGTAACTGCCGTCGTCGGTGCTCACATCGCCCAGACCTACGCAGTTGATGAGACAGCCCATGGACATTCCTCCCACAATGCCGCCTGCTCTGCCCTTTTTGGAAATTACCTCGCCGTAATTTATGCTGTCTCTGACAACATCTTTGGACTGAAAAACAAAGTTTGCGTTGTGGGAGCCGCTTGTTTCAAGATCGCCCTCAGGGTCAAAATCGTACTCGATCGCCATAGAACCGACAATACCGCCTGCGTACAGATCGCCGTTGACCTCACCGTAATTCTTGCAGCCGTCTATCTTGCCCTCCGAGAATCCGGGGGTGTCCTGATCGGAAATGTCGCTGATGTGGTCGGAGATGTCCGCGGATATGTTGTTAACTTCTTCCACAATGTCAAGCAAGGTGTCGGAGATATCTGAGGTCATATCGTTTATGCGCCGCAGATTCTCTACAAGATTATCCATAGCGGCGTTGGTGGTGTCACCAACATACTTTCCCAGATCTGCGATATTGTCTATGGCTGCGGAAAGTCTGTCCCGCAGATCGACTATTTCATCGTCTGTTCCCGAAAAATTCGGTGGGTCAATGATAGAAGCATCTTCCCCAAAATTATCGTTTATAATGGTTTCCGTTTTGTCAAGAAATTCGTCTGAAAGCTCCTTTACATTTTCAAGCTCCTTGTAAATTTCCTCCCAGCCTACGGAGATCGCTTCGGCATTGGCTTCAATATCGTTTATTGTGCTGTCAATAAGATTATTGAGCTCTTCAAGCTGTTCTCTCAGTCTGTCTATGGAATGCTCCTCAAACATCAGAGAAATATACGGCTCTGCCTGACCTGCTATGCCGCCTGTGTCCTTACGTCCGTTGATGACACCGTAATTTTCGCAGCCGCTTATGTAGCCTTCCTGCCTGCCCGCAATTCCGCCAACGTTGTAGCCAACGTGAATGTAGCCGATGTTTCCTCTGTTGATGCAGTTTTGGATATTTCCCGAGGAATAGCCTGCAATGCCGCCCTCATCGGTTATCTCGGCGGCGTTTTCGGTGGAGTAGATGTCCTCTATATTGATATTGTCCAGGTCTGTTGACTCGTCATAAGCCATAACGTTTACGGAAGCCTCGTTTTCGCATTTTTGGACTGTGCCCAGGTTTTCTCCCACGATACCGCCTGTGTAGTGCCTTGCCTGCACAAGTCCTGTGATCTTGCAGTTTTCTATGAGACCGGTTTTTTCGTTTACGCCTGCAATTCCTCCGCAGCGCTCCTTGCCGCTTACCATTCCGCTGAAGGTGCAGTTTTGGATCTTTCCCCTGTTTACGCCTGCGATACCTCCGCACTCGGAAGCGCTGCCCGAGGGAGCCGTTCTTCCCTGCACATTGAGATCCTTAACGGTTCCCTCTTTTTCGATATAGCGGAAAAGACCCATATCTGAACCGCTGCCCGTGATATTTAGAGCCGAAATGGTATGATCGTTCCCCTCAAATGTTCCGCAGAAGGTGGGGATCGGTGTGAAATCGGAGGTAAGCCTGATGTCGCACTCCAAGGAGTAGGTTTTTCCGCGGGTGTTGCTGTCAAGTACGCAGCTTTTCACAAATTCTGCAAAATCCGATTCGGAAGCAATGATTATTTTCCCCGAATTTGTCTGCGCGGATACCGCAATGGGAACGGCATAAGTCATTGTAAGGGCTGCCGCCGTTAAAAAGGAAATTATTTTCCCGAAAAATTTCTTATTCATTTGCTCCCTCCTCCTTTTCTTCCTGTTTTTTTCGCAATATTTGGGGATCCTTCGGTAATGTCGGCAAGGAACGGAACCTCTGCATTTTCCGCCGTATCAGGCAATTCGCCGACAGCCGGCTGTACATCTTCATTGCGTGAGTTCTCTATCCTTGCATCAATATCGCCTACAATAACTGCCTTGATATAGCCGTCTATCCTGCCATTAACATTTCCGTGGAACATTCCGCTTACCAATGTGCGGTCACCGAGAATTTGAGCGCGTTCCGCTTTTTTGATAGTAAATGAGGTGCGCTCGATGATAGTATCTCCCAAAAGAAGGATCTGAGGAAGTACACCCATAACAAGGATAATGGAAATTATGGTTCCTCTGCCCAGGCATACGCCGATAGAGGAGATAGCGCCGTCGGAGGAAAGCTGACCGATAAGGACGCCTGCCGCCGCAAGTATTGCACCCGATGTTATTATTGTTGGGAAAGCCTGGTTAAGCGCTTCCACAACTGCCTTTTTAATGGGCATCTCCTTTTTAAGCTCCATATAACGGCTGGAAATTACGATAGCGTAGTCAATGTTTGCGCCCATCTGAATTGAGTTTACAATAAGATAGCTGAGGAAGTACAGGCTGTTCTGTTCAAGATAAGGGAATGAGAAGTTCATCCAGATACTGCCCTGAATGACTGCAATAAGCAGCACGGGAAGTCCTGCCGACTTGAAAGTGAACAGCAAAACGATTATTACAAACAAAGCGGAAAGAATGCTTATAATAAGATTATCCGTTGAGAATGAGCTTGACAGGTCTCTGTTGCTGGTGGAGTTTCCTGCAAGGAATATCCGATCCTCGGGGTAATATTTCTCTGCCTCGCTGTGGACAGTGTTTAAAAATTCAAAGGTCTCATCGCTTTCCTCGGGCAGTGTAAGGTGAAGCAAAATTCGGCTGTAATTGTCGCTTTTGAGCTGCAAAAGCGCATCGTTTAACCGGCTGTGGAGATCTTCAAGAGTGTTCATCAGCTCGTCGTCAAGGGTAACATATCCCTTATTCACCTCGTCGTAGGTGAACATAAACATATCTATCAGCGGCACTCCGTAGGTGTCAAGACCGCTCACCACCTCGCCGTAATTTTCGATATTCACGGCATAAGCGCCGTAAAGGACTTTTGCTACCTCGAAATCAAGCTCCACCAGCTCGGAAAACTGACGGGGAGTCAATTTGTCGGTGAGCATGTAGCCGTCCATGGCTTCGGTGTTGGCAAGACCCTGTATATAGTCAACCTCCCCGTATTTTTCAAGGTCGGCAATGAGCTTGCTTTCCGACTCGTAATCACCCGAAGGTACCATGAGAGCCACAAGATTTGTGGAGCCGAAGTTTTCTTTTATCTTCTGCTCGGCTATTCTGGTTTCATTTTGCCTTGTAGTCTGTAAGTCTGTGGTGCCGTAGCAGTAGGGACACATTCCCGAAAAGAAAAATGCTGCAACGGTAACAATTATGAATATGGGAGGGATAACGAATCTTGAATGGTATGCGAACTTGCCCACTGCGGAAATTTTTGGTACAAAGTTTTTATGCACCGACTTGTCGATAAGCTTTGAGAAAAGCATGATAAGCCCCGGCATAAGGGTGAACACTGACAGCAGGCTGAAGAAAATAGCCTTGATGAGTACCACGCCAAGATCCGCGCCGATACCGAATTTCATAAACATCAGCGCAATAAGTCCGGATACGGTGGTAAGGCTGCTTGAAGATATTTCGGGGATAGCCTTGCTCAGAGCAGCAATGCAGGCTTCTCTTGCGGGAAGAGCTTCATGCTCCTCACTGTAACGGTGGATCAGGATTATAGCGTAATCTATGGCAAGGGCAAGCTGTAAAACGATAGTTACCGAGTCGGAGATAAAGGAAATAGTGCCAAGCATAAAGTTGGTACCCATGTTAAGCACTGCTGCCGCGCCAAAGGTCATAACAAGTACGGGTATCTCGGCATAGGCTTTTGAGGTGAAAAGCACTACCAGCAAGATAATTACCGCCGCTACTACGATAATGACCTTCATTTCCTCTGCAAGCTGTGCCCCGGGGTCAACGCCCACCGCAGTGGAATAGTACACGTCATAGTCGGCTAAAAGCTCCTTGATGCCGTTCATTGCGTTTACGCTTATTTCGTCCCCTTCCTCGCCGTCAAAGGTAACGGAAAACATGGCGTAGGTGGTTTTGTAGTGATCCTCGGTGTCGTCAAATTCTACCGAGGTCACACCATTTATTTCTTCTATCTGCTCTGCCAGCTTTTCGGCGGTGTCAAGGGTCACATTTGCCACCATAACGGAAGCCGTTCCGTAGGTGACAAATTCCTCATCCATTATGGTAAGGCTTTGGCGGGTCTCTGTGTCGTCTGCAAGATATTTTGCAATATCGTTTTCAACGCTTACCCAATCCTTTGCAAATACACTGAATATCAGCGCAAAAATAAAAAGCAGGAAAAACAGATTTCTCTTATCTACAATAAATGATGCAAGCTTATACATAAAGCTTCTTTGCTGATCCTCTTCCTCGGATGACACAGCGGGAGATGTCTTTTCTTTCAATGTAATGCTCCTTTCCTTTAATTATTTCTTTTCGGTGGTGAATTCGGCATCTACATGATCCTTGCCCGACCTGGATTTTACCGCGCAGAACGCCACGCAGAAGTTCATAATGCCGTCAACGATCATGGCAATTCCCATTAAAACGGTCATGGCGGCTGCCGCTTCGAAGGGATCAGACACAAGAATTATACCATGCACAAAGCAAAGCAAGGCGCAAACTGCGATAAGCCACCATTTGCCCAGCCCGAACCGCTTTGAGTCTATGGCAGTCTGGAGCTTGAAAACGCCGTCCGCAATAATTATGATACCCACCGCAAAATGTGCCGCAGATATGATCTTTACGGGCTTCACTACGGCGATGATACCAATAGCGCAAAGCATTATGCCAAAGGCAAGGTCATGCTGAAAAGCCAAGCGGTACATATCCCGCGAGAAATAGCCGAACAGCTTTATAATTCCGCATATTACGGCAGCTGCTCCAAGCAGTCTGCAAATTACAGCTATGGAGGTTTCGGGCGCAAAAATGAACACGGCGCCCAGGACGGCTGTCATTACCGATGCCGCTATATACCCGATTTTTGCTGTCATAACATATCCGTCATATTTTTTCATGGTTTTTGACCTCCTTTTTCCTTTAGAGATTTTATATTATTTTTGGGAAAATATATACAGACAAAAAAATCCCTGTGCCTGAAATTCAGACACAAGGGCTGTTTTGTATGATTTTTCATATTTTGATACGGTTATGTTTTCTTTTTTGCACAAGCGCTATTTATCGGAATCGGCTCCCCGTTCCAGAGCTGTCTGCATACTTCCGCCGAAAAGCTCGCAAACTCTTGTCATAGTGCTTTTTATATCGTATTTCATGCCTGCATTCATCCAATCAAGTATAAATCCCATAAGCAGGCATTTAAAGTACTTTATAATAATTTCCTTGTCCTCGGCTTTTATATTCATATCCTTTGAAACTGCGTTTATGTACTCGGTGACCGCATACTGTGTGATACTGTTCAGGTGCTGCTCGTACAACTCGCGGCTGGGGGAGCGGTAAAGGTGGAGCACGGCGTTTTTGTTGTTAACGGCAAGGTCAACAGCGGAGGAAAGGCAGTCCTCAAGGGAAGATATGTTGCTTACTCCCTTCAGCACTCTGTCGGTCTCATCTTTGATGACCGCTTCGGCAAGTGCGGGAAGATCCTGAAAGTAATAGTAAAAGGAGTTGCGGTTTATGCCGCAGTCCTCCACGATGTCTTTTACTGTGATCTTGTTAAGGGGGCGTTGGTCAAGGAGCTTCATAAAGGAGCTTATGATAGCGCTTCGGGTAAAGGTAGGCACTTGGGTTTCCTCCGAAAAGTTTGGTAAGCGATCATATCATACATTATTTTTCTGCATATTGACGATATTGACAGCATTTTCAGCATTGGCAGCGGAAGCGTTTTTGCGGGTATCGGCTGCCGCTTCGCCCGATCTCAGCTGTTTTTTATTCTCATACATACGGCTGTCCGCTAAGTTTTCAGCCGCTTGGGGGTTATTTATATTCGGCCATGCCGTGGGCTATTGCCGGGTGATGTATGATATTTCTCAAGGTTCTGTTTGTTAGATGATGTATGATATTTCTCAGGATTCTGTTTGTTAGATGATGTATGATATTTCTCAGGATTCTGTTTGTTATTTGTATAATTATTTATTGTAGCATACTTTAGGCGATTAGTCAACATTAAAGGGGCATATGCCCGGTTTTCCGCAAATCAACGTAAATTCTCAAAGTAAATGCAACAGTGCAATTTAGCGGTAGCACTTACCATAAGAAGAAAAAAGTGGTAGCATTAAGT
>JAAVIE010000103.1 GCA_014799325.1 Oscillospiraceae bacterium | reverse complement strand
TCTATTATTTCTACTTTTTTCTCTTCGCACAGTTTTCTGAGTATTTTACCTATATCTGCCCTCAATTGTCCATATATTACCTTTCGACGATATTTGGGTGCAAATACGATGTGATATTCACATCTGTATGTTGAGTGTGACAATGTTTTTATTTCATTTTTCATTTGTTAATGACCTCCTTTATGTTTTCGTAATAGTAATGTGGCTGCCAAACCGTTACTATTATATCATATTGGAGGTTGTTATTTTGCTGAAGCTTTTTTATTCCACCGGCAGAGCCGGTGGTTTATTTACGCTAAAGCTCCAAACAAAAATCGGGCAGAGCAAGGCTCTGCCTCGATTTTTAGGCTACGATCTCAATTTGGAGAAAAACCCTGACGGTTTTTCTCCAAGCCTCTTTTCCCTCCGAAATCTATAATTTTAGACTTTTTATACAAGCTGATGTGCTACAAAAAGTAAATACTTTTTGCAGCACATTTTTTAAAATATAATTTTAAATTTAAGCATTTTTAAGTCATTAAGTTACCCTTGACAATGTAATCGTTTTATGATAGAATGGTAATGTAAAAAATCAATAAAAATTTTCCTTATTGTTAACAGTGTTTCATCAGTATTGCAAATTTTTATTGATTCATTTTATGTTATTTTTAGAAATAGGGGGATTATTCAAATGAAACTTGGTAAGAGAATTCTTGCCGGCGTACTCAGCACAGCCGTTTTTGTAAGCGCTTGCATCAGCGGAAATCTTACGGCTTTTGCCGATGATGCTGACGGTGATCTGACCGAAAAAAGCGTCTTGACCGTAAAAGGCGATGCTTTGATAAGCAACAGCTCCGAACATGTAGGCGAAACTTATAACGGTTACCTTCAGACCGTAAACGCTACCAACACGGACTATATTGAAAGTAAGTACCTGTCCGTAAAGTATTCTGTTGATGGCGAAGCCGCTGACAACACAGATGTTTTTAACTTCCAGCCCTTTGACACAAGCTGGGGTGGTTGGGACGACAACATTATTACAATAGGCGATTCGACCTACGATGAAAGTTCAAAAACCTATACCGCAAAAATCCCTACTCAAAAGGTTATTCAGTCCTTGAGCACGGGAGGAACAATTAACGGTATCAACCTGTCATTCTGTCAGGCTGAACCCGCAGTAACACTTATCGATTACACAATTCTTACCGAAAAGAATATCGATACCACAAACGAAGCTGACCGTCAGCTTGAAACTCCCATAGATCTTTTCTATATCACGGGTTCCGAGTTGAGAGAAGCGGGCGTCGATGTTGACGCTACGCTGAGGTTGACGCTCAGGCTACCATTTATATTCATATCACCAAAGCCGATCCTTATTCTTGGTTAAGAGCATCTGCGGGCGGCGTAACCGGCGGAAGCTCCAACAGAATTCTTAAGGGCTCCAAGGCTACAATGACCAAAAGCGACTCCGCCTATTATATTCAGGATTCCGAAAATAACGACGGCGTAGGACTTGCAGGCACTGCAAACTATAAATTCCCCAACTGCGCTACCAATAAGGCAGCTGACGGAAATGATCTGCAGGTCGCTGTAAGAATATGGACCACCGAAACAGAAGCACAGATGTTGGGTGTAGTATTCAGCAACGGCGAAAGCTTTAAGGTTAAAGAGGACGGCACAGTAGAAAAAGGCTTTGAACCTCCCGTATGCGAAAACACCGAGCTTGACACTCCTTCCGATGTTATAAGCGAAGTATGGCAGTACACCGCCGAGATGCAGAAGGATAACTTAAAGCTTACTCTTGACTACATAGCAAAAATGGATTCTTCCCTGTATACAGAGGAATCCTGGAAGGCTCTTCAGGACGCTCTTCCCGCAGCTCAGGCAGTTTATGACAATGCCGCTGCAACCGCAGAAGAGCTTAAGACTGCAAGAGATAAGATCGAAAATGTCAAGGCAAACCTTATCTTCAAGAACACACTGTCCGACGACAGCAGCGCTATGCCTTACAGAGAGCTTACTCCCGAACAGCTTATCGCTGAAATGGGCGTAGGTATCAACCTGGGCAACACCATGGATGGTCACTCCGGCTTTACTCCCAGTGAAACAAGCTGGCAGTCCGTTGTTACCACAAAGGAATATATCAAGGCTCTCCATGACGCAGGCTACAACACAGTAAGAATACCCGTTACCTGGGGTACTATGATCGACGACGAAAACGGCTTTGCTATCAAGGAATCCTGGATCAACAGAGTTAGAGAGATCGTTGACTACTGCGTAGAGCAGGATATGTACGCTATCATCAACATTCACCATGACGGCGCAGAACAGACAGGCTGGCTCAGAGTTGCCGCTGATGATATCGACGCTGTTATGAATAAGTTTGAGAACGTTTGGAGAAACATCGCTCTTGCGTTCAAGGATTACGACGAGCATCTTATTTTTGAGTCCATGAACGAGATCAGCTGCTCCGAAAAGAATAAGAACAGCTCTGAGGCAGTTGAATATGATACTCCCATTATCGTAAACTTCAACCAGCTTTTCGTAAATACCGTTCGTGCAACAGGCTCCAACAATGCCAAGAGATGGCTTGCCGCTGTTTCTCACTATGCAAATAACGGTACCAATAAGGCATTCACTCTCCCCACCGACAGCTACAACGAAAATGCAAAGATCATGTTTGCGCTTCACATTTATTCCGACGAGCAGGGTATCGCTGACAGACTTAAGGCTCTGGCTGCTAAGTTCAAGGGAATTCCTATGTACCTGGGCGAATACGGCTCCACAGTAGCTGTTGACGCAAACGACCCCTCCGGCTACAATGACGGAACAAGAGGTCATAAGGAAGAAGTTACCGCTAAGATGTGCTTGGCTGCAGGCGTTTGTCCTATCGCTTGGGATCAGGGCTACGGCACAGAGGGCAAGTATCAGACCGGTCTTTACACTTATTGGGACAGAGAGGACTGCGTATCTCTCCACCCCGCAACCACACAGGCTACTATCAGAGGTTACTACACAGCACTTTCCGAGCTTAACAAGAATTTTGATTTCTCGGATATTGCTTACAATCCTGCAATAACTCCCATTACTTCTATAGATGTTGTTGACTCTGTTGAAATGACTATCGGCGACATCAAGAACGTTACCGTTGCAACAGCTCCTGCTGACACAAACGACGTTGTTCTCTTCTCCACCGACAATGACGATGTTGTTACTGTATTCAACGGTATGATCAGAGCTAAGGGCATCGGCACTACAACCGTTCATGTATATTCCCAGAACGGCGAAGTTAAGAAAGAGATCAAGGTAACAGTAAACGCTAAGGAAACCGAAGATAATGTCAAGATCACCACCGATAAGGCACTTTATCAGGTAGTTGAGGGCGGCAGCGTGGCTATCAAGGCTGAAGCTTCCAACGGCGAAGGATTGACTTATGTTTCCACAAATGAAGAGATCTGCACCGTAAACTCTCAGGGCGTTGTTTACGCTCATAAGATCGGCAGCGCTCAGATCGTTATCACCTCCGAAAGCGGAGTTACAAAGACTGTTACAGTAAGCGTTACAGACTCTCTTGTAACAGGCGAGGTTTCTCTCGGTCTTGTCGTTCACTACAATGATAACATAAACAACTATTGGTCTGCAGAAATGGGCGAGGTCATCAAGGTAACAGAAAACGGTCAGTACACCGTTAAGTTTGACTGCTCCAAGGATCTCTCCTCTGCTGCCAAGAATGCAGGCATCACAAGCATCGCTAACCTGACTGCTATCTATATCAAGGATCAGGCAGTTCTTAACGGCGACGCTACCGAAACTCCTCTCCTTTCCGCAGACATTACATGGGATAAGGTCGTTGTTGACGGAAAAGAAATGACTATTACCAAGCCCGGTCCCAAGTCTGCTCTTAAATCCGGCGTATTCGATACAGGCGATCCCGTTAACGCATGGGATGGCTCCGCTATTGAGGGCGTGACCGCCGACGGCAACCACGTTGCAAACTTTGACGCAGGCCCTGCTCAGACAATGGAAGTTACCTTTACACTTACCAATGTTGAGTTCAAGGCAAGCGCAACAGGCAATGAAAAGCCCGCTGAATCCGTTGAACCTGATGTTGAGGGCGGCAATAAGATCACTATCGCAGCTGACGACGACACAATGGTTATTCCTATTGCAGTCAAGGTTTCTCCCGCAGACACCGACAGCACTATCACCTTCGTATCCTCCGACAGAAGCGTTGCTGTTCTTACCGAGGCTTCCGAAGCAAGAGCTGCTGTTTTGGGCGATGGTTTTGTAACTGTTACTCCCGACAAGGACGGTTATGCAAGATGTGTTGTAAATATGCTTGAGAGAAAAGATGTTACCATTACAGCTATTTCCGATAACGGCGTATCTACCAATATAAAGATCGTTTTTGAAAAGGCTCAGGAGCCTGATGACAACAAGGGCGATGTTACCACCGACGACGATAACAAGGGTGATGTCACCAACGATAACAATAGCAACACAACCGATAATAACAATAACGGCGCAAATACCGACAACACAAATTCTCCTCCTACAGGTGTTGCAATTGCATTTATTCCCCTTGTACTTGCGGCTTCCGCTGCTGCCGTTCTTCATGTAACAAAGAAGAGCAAGTAATTTTCAAAACAAGCTTGATTTGAATATCAGGTAATAATTCAGACCGTGCCCTTGCAGTTTTGCAGGGGCACGGTTTTTAAGGGAAATTAAAAAAATTCTCATAAACCGTCAAACCTTTTCCGAATATCTGCGACTATATATGTGAAAGCTTTCAAAAGAGGTGTTCTTTATGGACGTAATGAACAAAAACAATTTATGGTCTTATGCAGACTATCTGCTGAAAATTGCCGTATATAAGACGGGAAATATCGTTGACGCCGAGGATATTGTGCAGGAAACGCTTTTAGCGGCGCTGACCTTTCTCGAAAAGGGAGGAAGCGCAGAAAATCCCAAAGCGTGGCTTGCCTCGGTGCTTAACCGAAAGTATTACGATCATCTAAGAAGAAAATACCGCAAGCCTACCGTTTGTATAGACGTCATAAGTGAACAGGCGGAGGATAATGAGATCTTTGAGGAGATAGAAAGATCCCAGGAAGCGGAAAATATCCGACGGTGTCTTGCCATGCTGACGGAAAACTACCGTGAAGTAGTGGTAAGGCATTATATGAAAGGGCAGAAGCTTTCGGATATTGCAAAAGAGCTTGACATACCTTTGAGTACCGTCAAATCACGGCTTTACGCAGGCAGAGGTATCATGGAAAAGGAGTTTGAAATGAACAATAACAGTTATGCAAAGCAAAGCTATGAACCCGAAACGCTCTGGATCGGGTGTACGGGGCAGACAGGGCTTAACGGAGAGCCCTATTCCCTTGTGGGAAACGATAAGATCAAGATGAATCTTCTTATTCTTGCTTACGAAAAGCCCCTGACAGTTCCCGAGCTTGCGGGCGCTATCGGCATTCCCACGGCTTACGTTGAGCCAATTGTGAATGAGCTGGTTAAGGGTGAGCTTATGAGGCGTATTTCCGATAAAGTTTATACTGATTTTGTCATTTTTTCGGAAAAGGACAAAATGGAGTATTTTGACGCTCAGAAGAAGATTGCCGAAAAGAATTACAGAGAGATATGGAAAATTGTTGATAAGGGATTAGCCGAGCTGAGAGAACAGAATTATTATAAATCTCAAAGAAGATCAGCTCAGCAAAAATTGGAAAGCCATTTTGTGATCCGAACCATGGAACAAGCAGTAAACAGCGTCAGAAATGAAGCCTGCGGCGGGCTTGAACCCTTTTCGGAGTACGCCGAACGACCTAACGGCGGAAAATGGTATGCAATAGGAAACCGTTACAGCAAGGATTATGATTATGACAGATCATATCATGTTCCCTATGGTATAAACGGAGAATGGGGCAGCGGCATTTCCGATTTTCTGAATACTAAATACATTTCATTAAATGATTATGACACATCACTTTGTTATGCTCACAGCCTTTTTGAGGGAATGCCGAGCAAGGAGCCTGCTGTCAAAATGCTCTATTCCGTTTATACGGATAACAAGGACGCTTTTTCCGCAGTGGACAAATGCTGTATCGATAAGATAGACAAGTTTATCGATATGGGATTTCTTTCAAGGAATGATGAGGGCAGGCTGATATGTGAGGTACCGGTTATTACGCCCGCGGAAAGAGAAAGGCATTACGAGCTGTGCGGTAAATTTGCAGAGGAGATTGCTGATAAGTTTCATGACATCTTTATGTCGCTTATGGAAAAGCCTCTTGAAATACCCTCTCATGTCAAAAGCTATCTGAATTGGATGAGATATGATAAATGCTGTTGTTATCTGCCTATGATGATCGTGTTGAAGGCTAAGGAAGAGGGTATCTATCTTAACGGTGCGGAAAAGGCTGAGGCGGCGGTTTATATGTGTGTTGAACAGGGCTGATCGTAAATGAGATCTTTCTGAAAAGTATTGACACTTCTTCCCTAAAATGCTATATTAAATTTGTAAAGATATTTTTTTATAATTTGAAACGTTTTTACTTTTTGATGTGCTATGATATATGATAACGACTGTATCGGCTAAGATCGTTTATGGTTTAATACTAATACCTATTTAAAAAGTAGCCAAGCTACTTTTTAAATACTCTGCCGCTATGCGGCAGAGTGAGGGAGCAAAGCTCCCTCAGTTATTGTATTGAACGTACATACCCACCGCCCTTGGCGGTCCTTCGGCAAAGCCGAAGGATTTTGACAGTAGATTTTATCTACTGTCAAAATGGGTATTAGTATAAGCTTGGGAAAGAAGGAGTTTTTATGAAACACATTTCTTACATCTTATTTATTGTATTGACCGCTTTTACACTCTGCTCCTGTTCTCGATCAAATATAACAGGCGATCCTGCGGATAAGGGTTCGGGTATGGGAAACAACAGCTTACCAAATACCGCCAATTCTCCCCAAAAAATAACCGGAAATTTTGACAGCGTTGTTATGACTGTTACAACGGATAAAACAGGGTATTCTTTTGATGAGATCATAAAGGTAACGGCATCTGTCAAAAATGTGGGCAACAAAACGGTGAGAATGGTGGCTCCCACCTCAGACTCCCTCACATATCAGGGGATATATACCACCATAACCCTTAACGGCAGGTGCTTGCACGATACTGTCAGAACGGCAGAGCTTGATAACGGAACGGGGACTATTTACATTGAACCCGGTGAAGAGTATGTTCGGGAAATGAATTTTGAAACATATTTTTCAACAGAATCGGGGAAAACGGGTGAACGGGCAGAGGAAGGTATGTATTCGGGAAAATGCACAATAACACTGCTTAATGATCCTTCCGACACTTCGGAGCAAGGTTATAAAGGCTATTCGTTGGATTTTTCACTTATCTTAGGTTCGGGAACAGGTTCCCAGAGCGGGACGGCAGAAAACAAACCCCAGACCTTCACCAAAGAATTTGACGGACTCGTTATGACAGTCACAACAGACAAAACCAAGTATCTTTTTGATGAGATCATAAAGGTAACTGCTTCCGTCAAAAATACGGGAAATGAAACCCTGAAACTGTTTGTAGGAACTTCAAGCCCTAATACACATCAGGAAATATATACAACTATCACACGTAACGGCAATTACCTCTGCGACCCTGTTACAACAGAAGGATTTGATGAAGGAACAGCAACTGTTTATATTGAACCGGGGGAAGAATATGTTCAGGAAATGAATTATGAAACATATTATTTTTCTTTGGTTTCCGGCAAAGGCTCTCAGCGGGCTGAGGAAGGCTTGTACTCCGGAAAAAGTACAATATCGCTGCGTACAGATCCCAAGGAGCCCTCAGAAAGCGGTTATAAAGATTATTCGCTGGATTTTTCCCTTATCTTAGGTTCGGAAGAGGAGCCCAAGCATGAGCTGTGCGAAAACAAGCCCCAGACCATTACCAAGGATCATAACGGAATTATTATGACAGTCAAAACGGATAAAAGGAGATATGAGACAGACGAGCCTATTTATGTTGAAGCTTCGGTCAAAAACACCACCGATAAAGCCATTCACTTGTTTGTTCCCTGCTTGGGCGATTCCCACAAGCAGATCGAAACAATAATATATAACGAACACCGGTCTCTGATCGATGTTGATACTTTTATGCAGTTCTTTGACGATGCAATAGATGTGGTGACTATCGAACCAAATGAGGAATACACTCAGAAAATGACTTATGAGACTTATTCGGGAATTGATACTGCCGGCAGAGAACCGGCAGAGGAAAGCTTGTATCTCGGAAAAAGCATTTTAAAACTGGTTGACGACTATGACGGAACTCCTCCCGACAGCTATTATACATATTATACCTTAGAATTTTCGATTATTGTCGGAGAGCCGTCATTTGCAGAGACGGAATGATATTTTTCTCACTTATCCGGAAATGATTTTTTGATAATGATTTCAGATATTCAAAAAGGTGCCTTTTGCTCACAAGGCACCTTTTTTATTATCAAAAAAAGATTGACAACCCGCCCCGAATATGCTACAATAAAACAGTATCGGGGAGGCACCCATAACAAAAAACAGCATACATACAAAACGCGGTCAAACGCGCATATCAAAGTTACAAGGGGGCAGACACCCATAGAAAAAAACGTAATTGTAACAGACGAATTCGGAAAAATGCTAACCTGCACTTACCCTAAACGGGCTAAAGGCTTAATTAAAAAAGGGCGTGCTGAGCAAGTCGGTGAGAACGAAATTCGTCTGAAAGGCTGTTCGGTTACGCCTTGTTTGGAGGATAATATGAACAACACTAATTTCACTGACAATATAAACGACATCAACAATATCGGCGACATGGGCGACATTGGCGATATGGGCGGTATGGGCGACATGATCAATATCGCCGTTAACACCGAAATAGGCAAGGTCATCGAAAACATGCAGTTCCCTGCTGCAGAGGATAATTCCACCGTTCACGTTTTTGATGCAGATGCTGAAGGTCTTTCCGAGAATAACACTTGGAACAAGCCGAAACAGCTTTTCTTCAATGCAAGAGAATGGAAGCCCAGCAAGGAATGCGATAAAACCGTTTTCACCCGTTCCTTTATCACCGATCCCTTTGGAAAGCTTACCGAGGCGTACACCATAGGCGACTGGAATTGGAACTGGTCGCAGATCGAAACCAAGGATCTGATCCTGGAAAAAGATACCGACTATGAGTTTGTTTTCTGGCTCAACGGCGGAGAAAATGACCGCAACAACGAGGTTTGCCGCTTCGAGATCATGTTTGACAACGACTATGACGGTCGGTATGTGTACAACCTTAACCGCCACTACATCAAGTATCTGAAGCATTATAAGGGCTGGTATCTGTACAGTATTCCCTTTAACACGGGAGAGGCTTGTTACACAAAGCTGCGTTTCATTTCGCAGGCTGCCTACACCACCATTATCAAAGCTGATCCTGTAGAAAGCTACGACGATCTGCCCGAGGATATTCCTCCCAAAGGACTTCCTCAAAGGCATAATATCTGGTTCAGCGAGGGGTTTCCCCGCAACGCGTCATGGTCCGGCAATGCATTCCCCGATATGCAGAATAACAGTTCGCAGCAGAAAAGGGAAATTCACATTGAGGGAGCGGATTTTTCAGATGTGAGCAGTTTTGCTGACATGGGTGCAAGAATTTCCAAGATCATGCAGGAAAAATTCGGCAGCAATAGCAAGTACAGCAAGCTTGCCGATATTGTAAGAGAACGCATAGAGGAAGAGCTTGAGGACGAGCTTGACCCCGACGATCTGGCTGATGAGCTGATGGACGAAATTGATGTTGATTCGATCAGAGAACAGATTATTCAACAAATCAAGGATAGTTTATAAAAATGAATAATTTAAGGGGCTGTTTTTCGCAGCCCCTTAATTATTTCTCAAAAATTCCGATAAATTAAATCAAATAAAATCCCGCGAAGCAAGGCGGAACGGTGATCCTGCCGCCGTTCTCTTTGATGTTTCCGCCAAAAGAGTACAATTTATCACCGACTTTATTTCCGCACTCAAATGAAACCTCTCTGTTGGCAGGATTTATTATCACAAGTATCTTTTCTTCCCCGCTGTTTCTTATATAGGCAAAGGGGTATTGATCCTTTTCAGCGTATACAAATTCTATCCCGCCCTTGCTCTGTAAAGCGGTGTGTGCCTGTCTTACTGCGATAAGCCTTTTTATTTCGTTTAAGAGAGAGTTTTCGTCCGCAAGCTGTTTTTCTGCGGTGGGGCGGTGGGGATCATTGTCCTGCCTGATGTACAGCTTTTCCTTGGGAGCGGCGCTGAATCCTGCATTGACGGTGCTGTCCCACTGCATGGGCGAGCGTGAGCCTGTTCTGCCGTAGCCGCCCTCTACCGAGGTCAAGCCCTCCACATATTTCATGCCTATCTCGTCGCCGTAGTAGATAAAGGGGGCGCCGGGCATAGACATCAAAAAGGCAAAGGCTATTTTCAGACTGTCGCCGTGGATACCTCTTGCAAGCCTGTCCATATCGTGATTTCCCGAGGGTATGCAGATAAGGCCTTTCTTTTCAGACTTTTCGTAGTTCTCCTTGTACTTCTTCACAAATTCGGAGATGTCACCCTTTCCTCTGTCGGAAAAATAGGGTTCTTCACAGCGGAAAAGGTCGTTGTAGTGAGAGGGTCCGAAATGCAGCAGAAAATCCATGTGGAAGCCGCCCTGCAAGGACTTGTCGGGCTCTCCCCATTCGGACACCATTGCGGCTTGGGGAAATTCCCTGTCCAAGAACTCACGGACATTCTGCCACAATGCGATAGTTCCCTTTCCCTCCTCGTCGTGCTTTACAAGAGAACCTGCCATATCTACGCGGAAGCCGTCGCAGCCCATACCGAGCCAGAAGCGCATGATGTTTTTCAGCTCTTCAAGTGTGGCTTTTGCGCCCTCGCTGTCGGTGGACTGCTGCCATTTTCTGTCGCATTTGTAAAAGCCGTAGTTCAGGGCAGGCTGGTGGGAGAAAAAGTTTACAGCGCAGGAACCGTCTCTGTCGGAAATTCCCCTTATGCAGCCCATGCCCTGCGGCTCTTCCCAAATGCTGTCAGTCCATACATAGCGGTCAGTGTAGGGGTTTTTCTCCGCTTTCATGGATTCTCTGAACCATTTGTGTTCCACCGAGGTATGCCCGGGTACAAGGTCAAGGAGTATGTGCATTCCCCTTTTGTGGACTTCCTCAAAAACCCTTTTCAGATCCTCGTTTGTGCCGTATCTGGGTGCGGCTTTGTAATAGTCGGAAACGTCGTAGCCTGCGTCGCCGAAGGGAGACTCAAAGCAGGGGTTCATCCAGATAGCGTTGCAGCCAAGCTCCTTTATGTAGTCAAGCTTGCTGATGATGCCGTTAAAATCCCCTATGCCGTCGCCGTTGCTGTCGCAGAAGGACTGTGGGTAGATCTCGTAAAAAATTGCGTTGTCGAGCCACGCGGGCTGTGTGATCTTATTCATGTCTGATCCTTTCTTGGTAAATTTTCTTTAAGCTGAAAAAGTTTTTATACAACTTGCATATTTGCAAATTTTATGATATACTTTTGATATACTTATGATGTATTTAGAGTATTACGACAATTTCTCAAAGAGGTGGAATCTCTTATGATCACAAAGAATATTGAAGAAGAACTCTGCAGATTGGAAGATTTCAGCGAGGAGCTGGAAGACCTTATTGAAAAAAACGCCCCGCCAAAGCTCCACGAACTGCTGAACCATTACATGGACGAAAAGAAAATGTCTAAGACGGACGTTGTTCACGCGCTGAATCTCGACCGCAATTACACATATAAGATACTCAACGGGACGCGTACCCCCACAAGAAACTGTATTATCCAAATGTCACTATTATTTGGGCTTGATGTGGAGAAGACCAACTTCCTGCTGCGGCTGGCTGAAAAATCTCCTCTTTATGTCCGCAACACCGTTGACGCAAAGGTGTTTTATGCTATCAAGCATAATATGACTTACTTGGAGGCAATAGATTTTATATGGAGCGGAGCCGTTTCATAGTTGACAAATACAAAGCAAGCCGGAAAAACCGACTTGTTTTATTTTTTTATAGCATAGTTATGCCATTTAAGGTTATGCCTATTGTATTGGGCGTGTATTGCAGAGAAAATCTCGTGATCTCAATACCGTATTCTTTAAGATCGTCAATAAATCGGCTGTACATCAGGTCATACATTCCGTCCATTAAAAAGGGCGCCATATAGCAGGCAAAGCTTGTTTCCTTATTATCTTGTATCTTTTCAATAACATAACTGAGATAAAAATTGTACATATTTTCCGAACTGCTGACAAAATAGTAGTGATAGTTCCTCTGGAAATAAAAATTTCCTTTAGGTCCCGCAGCCGCATACTCCCCTTCCAAAAGATATTCAAATTCCTTTGACAGGGTATAGCCTAATTCTTCGGTAATATGCAGGTCATTGGTAAGAAAATAGGTCTTGAAATATGTGCCGTCCCGGGTTATTTTAAGCCTTGTGACAACATCGCCTGCAAAAACGTCGCCGTAAACGTCCGCATTGTACCAGATCTCGTCGCTCATTCTGAATCTTACCCAGGCGCGGGGCTGTCCTTGAAATTCTCCTTCAACAACATAACAGGGGAATCCTGCCTGCTGAACATAATAGCAGTACGCTTTTGCAAAACCCAGATCATCTGCGGAACGACCGATCATAGCGCCGTAAGCCGTGGAGCCGAGAGGATCTGAACCGCGTTCAACCGTCTTTATATTTTCCAGCATATAATCGTGTATAGCGGCAAGGGTGTTTATCTCGGAGTCCAATGTGCAGTCCTGCACCACATTGGCTGCCTCTGTTTCCACAGCCTTTCTGTCCCGCCTGTTCAGATCCGCATAGGAGAGCTTAATGCTGCCGATACTGTCCTCGATCTTGTCAAAGGTGCAGTTTTCGGCATAGTAAAACTGAGGATTGTCAAAAAGCACCCTTTTATAAACAGCGCTGACTGTGTCCTCATCATAGCTCTGAGAAGAGATGTCCAGTGATTCATCGCTGTTGGCTACGCAGTTATAGATAAGCTCATAAAGCGGCTTTAAGCCGTCGTCAAGGGTGGAATAAAGCACCTTGTCTTTGTCACTGTCGGAGAATTCTACCCTCGGCAGCTCCTCAACGGGTTCGGTGTCTGCTTCACTGTCTGAAATATCGTTTGAAGCGTCACCTGAAGCATCTCCCGAAATATCGCCTGAAGTATCTCCCGAGATTTCTCCCGAAGTATCTCCCGAAATGGAAGCCTCGCCTTGAGTTCCTGCTGGATCGTTATCGGTCGAGGGCAGTCTGTCCGCATTGGCAAAAAATATTATTGCGGCGGTTATTACTGCTATGCCTGCCGCCAGAACGATCAAGCCGTGACCGTACCTTGCAAAAAAGCTCTTTTTCTTTAATTCGGGAGAAAATGTGATATGCTGCTTGTAATTGTAGGAAACCCCCTTCGAAGAATTTTCGGCTATGCTTGGGATAACGGGCTGAGGTTCAAGCCGCAATTTGTCGAGGTCGGCAAGCAGCTCCTCCGCGCTCTTGTATCTGTCCTCATTTTTCAGGCCGGTGGCTTTTGTGATCACGTTCCACAGCTCCGGAAAGATGCCGAACCGGTTTTCTTTAAAGGTGTCGTCATCGTCAAAGCGCGCCATGGGATCCTCGGGAATATCGCCTGTCAGTGCAAAATAAAGAGTTGCGCCCAAGGCATAAATATCCGTCCAGGGTCCTTGGCTGCCTTTTTTATTATACTGTTCGGGAGGGGCAAAGCCGGGCTTTAAAATAACCGAAAAGTTTTGGGAATACAATGGGGGCAGACAGCTTCCGAAATTTCAGATAATTCCGAAAAGCAGTTTTCGCAGAATTTTTTGCCTTTTATTTCGATCATTTTCTTTTCCTTCCCATTGGGATATTGGGATATTGGGATATTGGGATATTGGGATATTGGGATATTGGTATATGATATATTATACACTTTTTCGACATTGCTGTCAATAAAAAACATCCCCGATCTGCATTTCAAATCGGGGGTGTTTATAGACTGATTTTCACTCATTTGTTTTTTTGTAAGATCATAAACTTGAACAATTTTATTTCCATTTTCAAAATAGGTAAGTATTATCTTATCTTTTATGATAATAGGATCGGGGGTATTTTCAGCTTCCGTTTTTTCAGCCGCAGGGGTGCTTGTGCAGGGGGTATGGCAGGGGCGTCACTGTCCGCTTAGGAACAGCCCGAAGCAAGCAATAAGCTCAGGCAAGTGAGAACAGAAATAAGTTTGTTTTTGTTCTTCATAAATTATCTCCTTTTCTTTGGCACTTTTGCCAAAAAAGAATAAAAGTGCAGATTTTTGTTATCATTGGAGATTATAGCATATTTTTGACGGCTTGCGGTGGACAATTTAGGACAGCAATTGATTTTTGTGACTAAATAAAGAGAAGAAACGAATAAAAAGTACCTTTAATTTGAGTGATTTTTGAGCTATTTTTTAGTTATTTTTTACATATTCTTGAGTTTTTTGACTTATCCCCCAAATGTAAAGCTGAACCAGGCATAGGGTGAATAAACGTCCGTGCCGTCCTTGTCGATCAGTGTTCTTATGCCGAAGAAGTACTTCTCTCCTACAATGAAGCCGCTCACCACAGCGGAGGTCTCGGAGGCGTCAACTGTAGTCCTCTCCTCCTTGTAATCCAGGTCGCTGAACACTACATAGTCGTATCCGCTTGCGCCCTCTGCCTTATCCCAGTTAAAGGTGACAGAGTCGGCTGCGAATGACATAGTTATATTCTGAGGCTTTTCCACATCTTCGGAAACTACCTCTTTGGGAATGTCATAGACGAAGGAGAAGCGGTAAGGGTCGGAATATACGTCTCTGCCATTCTGTGAAGCCACCGCCTGTATGCCGCAGTAGTAGGTCTCTCCGTCCTCAAATCTGCCTACGGTCATCTTTTCGTCGGTGAAATTATAGGCTGCGCGGATCGTGCTGCGATCGGAGTCGCCGTATAGAATGAAGATGTAGCCGTCTGCACCCCAGACCTTATCCCAGGAAAATGTTACAAACTGCTCCTTTGGGAGCGCCGTCCATATTTTGGCAGGGGCGTTGGGCTTTGCAGGGGGAATTTGTGTGTTCTCGCCGGTAACGGTGTCGGCTGAGAGCCAATCGGAATATACTATATCTTTGCCCCCGGTCTTTATGGCGCGCACGCGGAAGTACAAGCGGCTGCTCTTATCCGAGATCGGAACTATGGCAGAGGTTTCGTCGGCGCTGCAAATTTCTTTTCCTATAATATGGGAAAAATCGGGGTCGGTGGAAAGGATAAGCTCGTAGCCGTCCGCGCCGCTGACGCTGTTCCATGCGCACTCTGCCTTTCTGCCGCTGTCTGTGTAAACTATATCCGTCTTGAAGCTTTCCGGAGCTTCCGAAGGGTCTGTTTCCGAAATTATCTTAAGTCCGCCGCTTTTGCTGAAGCTGAATCTGAAAGGATCGGAAAGGACTTCCCCACCCTCCTCTTCGTTTATGGAGGCTATTGCAAAATAGGTCTCTTCTTCAAAATCGAAGTTTATAAAGCCTATCTTTTTTTCACAGTCGTAAGAATAGTTGAGCCTGCTGTATGTGCTGTCCTTGCCGAAGCAGAACAGGACGTCCTTTGCAGCGGAGGAATCCCATTCAAATACGGATCCGCTCTGACCGCCAAAGAAGCCGGAGGATATATTTGAAGGAGCTTGGGGCTTTGTACCGGCGTCCTTGTAGGAACAATCCGCCTCTGCCCGTGGGGAAACGGATACAACGCCGTCCTTCTCACCCTGTGCATACACATACACTGTAAGGCTTTCCGAGCTGCGAGCGTAGGGTATATACATGTAGGTATCTTTGGTGTACTTTTGCACTATATAATCGCTGCCGTCCTTTGCCGCAACATAATACAGATCGGCGTTTTCCACAGCTTCCCACTGTACCTTTATGCCTGCGCCGCCATTGCCCGCTATTTTCACATCGGGAGCTGACAACTCCTCTTCGCCGTAATAACTGCTGTCGGCAAGGTCAGGACACCACTTTGTAAAGGCTGTCCTGCAAACGTGTTCCTTTTGCAGATCGTTGATGCTTGCGTAACCTGCCCCTGCTGCCAGCCAGCCTTCGCCATAGCCGTTTTCTCTGTCGTTGCGGCATATGTCTGCGATATAAAAGCTGTTGTCAAGCCTTACGATATTCCATACGTCAGCGGAGTTGAACACTGTTAAAGAATCTATGCCCATAGCGTTTGCCATAGCGCCAAAGGTCTCCGCGTAGCCTGCGCTGACCGTTTCGGAGGTCATGAGGACGGAATATATGCTTTGATTTTTCCCGCCCAGGGCTTCCTTTATCTTTTCTGTATCTTCATTGGCTGCTTTGGGGTCATATGCCGTCTCTTGGCAGATCTTCCTGTTTATGGCGCGGAGCTTCTGCCAGTCGTTTGCGCCGCTGTCGGAGCATTCCTTTATATAGCCGTTTAGCTTGTCAAACATTTCGTTGGTGGTCTTGGCAATATCGTCAAGTTCCATTACAAAACCTGCCACCGCAGGATAAACGGCTTCCGCAGAGCTGACGGCGGTATTGTCAAGAAAATAGTATTGGGGATTGTTATATCTGAACCACAGATACACGTCTGCGGCTTCCGCTTCCCCCAGACCCAGATCGCCGTATTCCACGCCCCTCAGCAGGTAACGCGCTTTTTGCTTAACAACGCCGTAAGAGGGCTCTTCAAGAAAATCAAGGCAAACCTCATCAAGCCTGTCATAAAACACCGCCTGGGGGAAGGACAGCTTTTCCTTCGCGGCGAGACAGGTATATATGTCATAGCGGCGGATCTTTACCTGAGCAGCGGTCTGAGGCGGCGAGGTAAGGAAGTGCTGCCGATCCTCAAAGATAAGCCCGTCTATCTCTTCCCCTTCTTCTTCTGAAATTTCCTCGATACTGCCTGTGAGGGTACCCGACAGGAGGCTTATGGTGCTGTGGGGATCGGATATGCCGCTGAGATCTTTTATGTCAACGTCCGGGGGCAGATCAATGACAGCTTCGGTGTCCGTTACGTCTGTTTTTTCCGCGGAGTCGGTCTTAAAGGGTTCGGGAGGCGCAGGCGGGTCAATGGAACAGCCTGACATAGTCGTTATCAGCGCCGCTGTCAGAAGTATCGATATAAGTTCTCTTTTTTTCATTTCTGTTCCCCCTTATATAAAAATGTGTTTTGTACGGTATAGGGCTTTTTTGGCGAAGTTTACTTTTGCGTAAATTTCTATGTGCTATTATAACATATTTTTTATGAAATTGGTAGATGTTTTTGTAAAATATGTTAGTTTTTTACAAATAAAAGCGGAAACTTTTGATCGTTTGATTTCGGTGATAATGTATATTTGAAAGATAACCTCCGGTTTGTAGAAAAAACCTCCCGCCGGTCGGCTTTTCTGCAAGCCGCCCAACGGGAGGTTTTTCTACAAGTTGAGTTTTGGAAAAAACAAATCTTACCTCTTTTATCCCTCAAACCCTGTCATAAATCCCCCCAGCTCGGTGCTGCATATATCGCCGCCGATTATTTTGCCGCCGTAGGTGAGGATATGAGCTTCTACATTTTCGTAATTTTTATAGTTGGTTATGACAAAGGTGTATTTCAGGACTTTTTCGCCCTTGTATTTGGTGAGGTCATAGCCCTGCTTGCGCTGGATCGCGTTGTACCTTTCGTAGACCTCGCTGAAGGTCGTGGGGATATGTACTTCTTCCGAGCGGGCTGTTCCCTTTTCAGTCGACCAGCCGTATTTTTGGAGAAATTCCGACGCTTGCTCCTCGGTGACTGTGCCTGCGGCGGCGAAGATGTAGCCTATTATTGATTTGAGGATAATTATTATCAGAATTACTCCTATCAGCAGCAGACCGATTTTTTTCAGAGAGATTTGAGTTGATTTTTGCATTTTGGTTTTTCCTTTCGTTTAATGTTTGGGGTGAATTATTGTTTAAAAAGGGGAATAAAATCAGCACAGCATATCTAAAGGCGGGGTTACATTCGCACAACTGTCTTGATAGCACAAGTTTTAAAATGCGGGTTACCACTTGTACCGCTTTGCTGATAGCACAAGCTATAAAATGGGGGTTACCACTTGTACCGCTTTACTGATAGCACAAGCTATAAAATGGGGGTTACCACTTGTATCGCTTTACTGATAGCACAAGCTATAAAATGCGGGTTACCGTTTGTACCGCTTTGCTGATAGCACGAATTTCAAAAAGTGTCAAAATTTTCAACGAAAATTTTGACCGGTTCCGAAAATGAAGAGGAGCGCCGCTTGCGGCGCGGAGCTTCATTTTCGGAATTTTGAAATTCTTTTTAAATCAGTAAATTACCGCCAACTTTCCTGAGAGAACATAAATAGCACAGCTTTCCTAAGAGAACCACAAACAGCACAGCTTTCCCAAGAGAACCACAAACAGCACAGATTTCCCAAGAGAATCACAAATATCACAGCTTTCCCAAGAGAACCATAAACAGCACACCTTTCCCAAGAGAACCACAAACAGCACAGCTCTCCCAAGAGAACCACAAATAGCAGAGCTCTCCCGAGAGAACCACAAATATCACAGCTTTCCCAAGAGACCCATAAGGCATATTTACCATATTTGCAGTGACTTTAATAATATATATGCCGAAGAAATAAAAACATTTCACAAAAACGGATTATTAAAATTATTTAAGTCTACAAAAATTGCGGTCAAAACCGCCTTTCAAGGGGCTTTTGAGGGCTTTTTTTGTGCAACTTGTCAACAAAAATGCGGCTTTTTTCAATTTCCTTTGGAGTGGTTAGGCAATTTACATAAAGCATTCAAAAATTTTTTAGTAAATTAGGTACTACCATATTTTGTGGTTTTCTGTTATTATATTATCAAGCGATAATACAACTATGTCGCACTATAATGTTATTAAACTTTAGGAGGTCACATACATGGCAAGTTTATCACTCAGAGGCATCTACAAGCGTTACCCCGGCGGAGTAACCGCGGTTTCCGACTTCACAATGAACATCAAGGACAAAGAGTTCATTATCTTCGTCGGACCTTCCGGCTGCGGTAAGTCCACCACCCTGCGTATGATCGCCGGCTTGGAAGAAATTTCCGAAGGCGAACTGTTCATCGGCGACAGACTGGTAAATGACGTTGCCCCCAAGGACAGAGATATCGCAATGGTGTTCCAGAGCTACGCTCTTTATCCTCACATGACTGTATTTGAGAATATGGCATTCGGTCTTAAGCTCCGTAAGGTTCCCAAGGACGAGATCAAGAGATTGGTTGAAGAAGCTGCTAAGAGCCTTGATATCAGCCACCTTCTCGACAGAAAGCCTAAGGCTTTGTCAGGCGGTCAGAGACAGCGTGTTGCTTTGGGTCGTGCGATCGTTCGTGATCCTCAGGTATTCCTGCTTGACGAGCCTTTGTCCAACCTGGACGCTAAGCTCCGTGCTCAGATGAGAACCGAGCTTTCCAAGCTCCACAAGAGACTGGGTACAACATTTATCTACGTTACCCACGACCAGGTAGAAGCTATGACCATGGGCGACAGAATCGTTGTTATGAAGGACGGCTTCATTCAGCAGGTAGACTCTCCTATCAACCTTTACGAGAACCCTGTTAACAAGTTCGTAGCAGGCTTTATGGGATCTCCTCAGATGAACTTCATCAACGCTAAGCTGATCCTCCAGAACGGTAAGTACACCGTTGAATTCGGTTCCGAAGATACAAAGAGCAGCAGAGGAAGAAAGTTCTATGTAGAACTGCCCAATAGCAAGACCGCTGACTGCGAAGCTCTTAAGTACTATGTTGATAAGGAAGTTACTCTTGGTATCCGTCCTGAGAACATTCACGACGAGGAAATGTATTTGTCTGCAGCTACCACAGGTGTTATCGAAGCTACCGTTGACGTTACCGAAATGCTGGGCGCTCAGTCCTACTTGTACCTGACCTGCGAAGGCATCTCCCTGACAGCAAGTGTAAGCCCTCGCTGCACTGCTCGTCCTCAGGACGTTGTTAAGCTGGCTCTCGATCCTAACAAGGTACATCTCTTCGATGTAAACGACGAGCACTCCATTCTTTCTTAATTGAACGAAGAATAGCAAAACATAATATAAAGACCTCCCGACTTATCGGGAGGTTATTTTTGTTGACAAACCCTAATATAATTGCTATAATAAAAGGAAATCAGAGAAAAATATATATAATACTTATACCCATTTTAATACTAATACCTATTTAAAAAGCGGCTTGGCTGCTTTTTAAATGCTCTGCTGTTATGCAGCAGTGCAGGGGATCAAAGCTGCTTTTTGAATGCACTGTCGTTATACAGCAGTGCATGGGAGCAAAGCTACTTTTTAAATGCACTGCCGTTATACAGCAGTGCAGGGGAGCAAAGCTGCTTTTTAAATGCTCTGCCGTTATACAACAGTGCAGGGGAGCAAAGCTCCCTTAGGTATTGTATTAAACGTACATATCCACCGCCCTTGGCGGTCTTCGGCAAAGCCGAAGGATTTTTACAGTGGATTTTATCCGCTGTCAAAATGGGTATTAGTATAAGAATGTGCGGAGACATTACTTCTGAAGGACAAAAGAAAAAAATGAGCAACAGATCCAAAAAAATAAACCTCATTATCTGCGGGATCGCTTTTGTGATAATGATCGGCTTTTTGTTTTTCGTGGACGATCCAAATGACATTTTGCAGGCTATACAAAGCTCCGAACCCGGTTTTATGCTTTTGGCAGTGCTGTGTATTCTGCTGTATTGGTTTTTTGAAGCGCTGACCCTTCATGCTGTCGCCAAGGAGGTCCACCCGAAGCAGAAATTCCGAAACAGCCTGTCTGTGGCTATGATAGGGCTTTATTTCAACTGCATCACCCCATTCGCTACGGGAGGACAGCCCATACAGGCATATTATCTTGTGAAGTTCGGCGTTCCCCTGGGCTCGGCACTGACGGCGCTGCTCAGTAAGTCTATCGCTTATCAGGCTGTGCTTACCGTATACTCTGCGGTCATTCTGATATTCAAGCTGCAATATGTAGTTGACACAAATCCGCTGATGATGCCTTTGATCATTGTGGGATTTGCAGTAAATACTGCGGTGATAATGGGGCTGCTGATGCTGGCGTTTTTCCGCAAGCCTACCGAGAAGTTCGCGCGGTTTCTTGTACGGCTCCTTGGGAAGATACGCATTGTAAAAGACATGGAAGGTAAACTGAAATATATTGACAACGAAATGGAAATGTACCACAAAAATTTTCAGTTTATAAAGAAACGCCCTTTGCTGATCTTAAAAATGTGCTTTTATACCGTCATTCAGCTTATTGTGTATCTCAGTATCTCTTATATGATATATCTTGCCTTCGGGCTTAAAGGCACCGACTATCTTACGGTGATCTCCTGCCAGGCTTTTGTGCTGCTGATATCTACCTTTGTACCGCTGCCGGGGGCGTTGGGGGCAGCGGAAGGCAGCTATGTGCTGTTTTTCAAGGAGATCTTCGGCGGGTATGTGCATCTTTCTACCGTTATATGGCGGTTTCTGACATTTTACATGGCTATTATCGGGGGTATGATCTTTACTCTTTTAGTGAACAAAAAAGGCAGCTTTGCCCCCGAGGAAAGCGCAGCTGTATCAAGCCTTGACAAAAAAGGAGGACAGCAATGAACTTCAATAACGCAAAATTTTTGACCTCTTACGGAAAATTCAGCCAGATACCCAAATCCGACCGCACGGAAATTGCCTTTGCGGGGCGTTCAAATGTGGGAAAATCTTCGCTGATAAACAAGATATTCAACAGAAAAGCGTTGGCGAGAGTCAGCGCCACTCCCGGAAAGACTGCCACCATAAATTTTTACGAGCTGGAAAACGTCCATTTTGTGGATCTGCCCGGCTACGGCTACGCAAAGGTTTCCAAAACGGAGAAACAGCGGTGGTCGTCGCTTATTGAAGGCTACTTACAATCGGACAGGGAGCTTGACTTGGTTTTTCAGCTGGTGGATTTCCGCCACCCCCCTACTGCCGACGATATTCTGATGATAAATTTTCTGATAGATTCCGAGATACCTTTTGTGGTGGTTCTCACCAAGGCGGACAAGCTGAAAAAGACCCAAAGGGCAGATAGGCTGGAGAAGCTGAAAACCGAGCTGCCCTGTGCCGATCAGATAACGGTAATTCCCTTTTCTGCCGAAACAGGAGAGGGTGTTGAGGATATCAGAGAAATTATTGAGGAGATCGCTGCCGATTCGGATCAAGCAGAGTAGATAACCGTCGATATTTTTGACAGAATAAATAAATCAGAAAAACTATTTACAGAACTTTAAAAAAGTCAAATTCTTTCTATTTTCCATAAAATTCCCCCAAAAAAGTTTCTAATCGAACCTTGAATCAAGCTTTTCAGAAGAATTTTGGAAACATTTACCATAACAATAAATAAATCAGAAAAACTAATAACAAACAGAAAAGGAACAACAAAAAATGCCGATCAAAATACCAAACGACCTGCCCGCTTTTACTACACTTTCAAAGGAAAACATTTTCGTAATGCAGAGCGACCGCGCCACAGGGCAGGACATCAGACCGCTGAAAATAGGCATAGTGAATCTTATGCCCACCAAGATCGAAACGGAAACACAGCTTTTAAGGCTGCTGAGTAATACGCCTTTGCAGGTGGATATAACGCTTATCTACACGGAAACGCACCTTTCCAAAAACACCACCCATGAGCATCTTCAGAATTTTTACACCACCTTTGACAAGATAAAGGATACGTTTTTTGACGGTATCTTCATTACCGGCGCCCCTGTGGAAAAGCTGGAATTTGAAGAAGTCAACTACTGGAACGAGCTTTGCCAGATCATGGAGTGGACGAAAACCCACGCCTTCTGCACCGTACATATTTGCTGGGGCGCATTTGCGGGGCTTTATTATCACTACGGCATACAGAAAAGGCTGCTTGATAAAAAGTTGTTCGGCGTATTTCCCCATAAGGTAAAAGTCCGCAATCACCCGCTGATGAACGGCTTTGACGATATTTTTTATGTGCCTCATTCGAGATACACCGAGGTCAGCATCGAGGATATCGAGGCAGTAAGGCAGCTTGAAATGCTGGCTTACTCCGAGGAAGCCGGGGCGTATATTATTGCAGACCGCGCCGACAGACAGATCTTCATAACAGGTCACGCGGAGTATGACAGAGATACTCTCAAAAACGAGTATCTGAGAGATGTGGATAAGGGTATCGAGATAGAAGTCCCCAAGAACTACTTCCCCAATAATGACCCAAGCCGCACTCCACTTATAAGCTGGCACGGTCACGCAAGCCTTATGTACAGCAACTGGCTCAACTTCTGCGTTTATCAGGAAACGCCTTTTGATCTGAGCGAGTTGGCAAAGCGTTTTTAGGTTTTTGAACTCAACATATTTTTCATACTCCCCAACAGGAAAGGAATTATATAAAATGGGATTAAATGAAACACCCTCCGCAAACCGCATTCACATCGGATTTTTCGGCAGGAGAAACGCGGGAAAATCCAGCCTTGTCAACGCCGTGACCTCTCAGGAGCTTTCGGTGGTATCGGACGTTCCCGGAACTACCACCGACCCTGTTTTCAAGTCAATGGAGCTGCTGCCTTTGGGCCCTGTTATGATAATTGACACTGCAGGGCTTGACGATGAGGGGGAGTTGGGCGAGCTGAGGGTAAAAAAGACCAATCAGGTGCTTAACAAGACCGATATTGCCGTGCTGGTGGTTTCTGCCACCGAGGGCTTGTCGGATTTTGACCGAGATCTGGTGAAAAAGTTTGAGAAAAAGCAGATACCCTATATCGTGGCTTACAACAAGTCGGATATGAGCGTTACCGACCACTCCAACGAGGAGGTTGACTCTATCTATGTCAGCGCAAAGACATGTGAAAATATCAACCGTCTGAAAGAGAGATTGGGAGAATTGGCGGCTGCTGAGGACACAAAACTTAGGCTGGTGGGCGATATGCTTACACCCTCGGATATTGCTGTTTTGGTGGTGCCTATTGATTCCGCCGCGCCAAAGGGCAGGCTTATTTTGCCGCAGCAGCAGACTATAAGGGATATTCTGGAGGCTAATGCAACCGTAGTTGTTATTAAAGAGGATAAGATAGGGGAAACTCTTGGGGCGCTCAACAAAAAGCCCGCTATGGTGATCACCGACAGCCAGGCTTTTGAGCGTGTGGCTAAAGATACCCCCGACGACATTCCGCTTACGTCTTTTTCCATTCTTATGGCGAGATTCAAGGGATTTTTGGAAACTGCCGTCAAGGGAGCCGCTGCCATTTCAAGACTTAAGGACGGCGACACTGTTCTCATAAGCGAGGGCTGTACTCATCATAGGCAGTGTGAGGATATAGGAACAGTGAAGCTGCCTAAGTGGCTGAAAGAGTATACCAAAAAGGAGCTTGTTATAAAGACCTCGTCGGGAACGGATTTTCCCGAGGACTTGTCGGAGTATTCCCTTGTGATACACTGCGGAGGCTGTATGCTCAATGAGAGGGAGATGAAATACCGTATGCAGTGCGCCGTTGACGCAGGGGTGCCTTTTACCAATTATGGCACTGCTATTGCGCAGATGCATGGTATTTTAAAAAGAAGTTTAGAGCTGTTCCCCGAGCTTCAGAAAGAAGTGGAGTGAAAAAGAATCAGAATAAATGTGTTCTTATACTATTTCTTTGTTTTCGGATACGCACTAATAAAAGCACAAAAACAGCTGCACAAAAAAACCTTGTCAGGAAAGACCCGACAAGGTTTTTTATACTAATAACCATTTTAACAGCGGATATAATACGCTGTTAAAATCCTTCGGCTTTGCCGAAGGGGCAACGAAGCTGCCGGTTATTTAAGTTCAATTCAATAACTGAGGGAGCTTTTGCTCCCTCACCCTGTTGCTGTGCGGCAGGGCATTAAAAAGCGGTTTATCCGCCTTTTAATGGTTATTGTAATTATATATCAGCAGGTAAGCCCCAATTCCTTGGGTGGCTGTGGCTATTCAAGAACGCCGAGCGTTACCCATCGCCCTCACCTACGGGTTTCCCTGCCATAGTTTATTATATGAAACAAATTTGTCCGCGGTGATAGGGTTTTTTCAAAAAAATCTGTATCACTATTAACACACTAAAAATTTACTGTCCTTACTATGAAACACTAAAAAACGTATAATAATGTCATAAGATAAATTTAAGGAACGCTGATACCGCCCTAGTATCTGCTAAGATAAGGCGATATGGCGGAAAGGACAGAAAAAATGAGTACAATAATAATCGTAACAATATTCTTACTTGGTTGGAGAATATTTACAGGAGATCTCAACCGTCAAATGGAAAAGCACGACCTTTCAAAGGTGGATTTTGCAAAGCTTCACAAGGACAAAACAGGCAACTTTTTGTCGAAGTATGATGTGACGCAGAATATCATCAAGGGGAAGTATGACAGAAACTGATTCTTTCATTGAGCAGCTGAAAAAAGGCGGGGTGGACGTTGAAAAGGTTTTTGGACGATGAAAAGCTTTCTTTTGACATTGAAAAACTCGGACGTTGAAGAAGTTTTCGTTGGATGTTGAAAAAGTTTTCATTGGACATTGAAAAAGTTTTCATTGGACGCTGAAAAAAGATTTTTCACCTGACATCAAAAAAATTTGTCGGACAGTTGACAAAACAGAAAAAAAGAGTATAATATAAACATAATCTGTTTCGGGGCGGAGTGAAATTCTCCACCGGCGGTAAAGTCCGCGAGCCGTTTTTGGTTTTTTGGAATCTAAAAGCCCATTACGGTTGAATCGGTGAAATTCCGATACCGACGGTATAGTCCGGATGAAAGAATCAGAATGTTTTTATTATAAAACATTTCCGCCCCCGCTTTTTGTGGGGGTGTTTTTATTTTCGGCAAGGGCTTTGGCTCCTGTAATGCCGATAATAAAACACCCTCGGATAGATTCGGGGGTGTTTTTGTACCCAAAAGAACATAAATATTAGCTTTGTTCTTAACTGCAAGCAGATTAAAAAATTTCGGAAAGGTGATTTTTTATGACTGTTACAACAAGAAACCGTACCAACACAAACATTCGCAAGATCGCAGTCACTGCGGTTTTGGCGGCATTGGCGGCTGTAATACAGCTGCTGGAGATACCGGTGCCTATGCTTATCCCCACTTTTGTCAAGCTGGACTTTTCGGAATTGCCTGCTTTGATCGCGTCTTTTGTTATCTCCCCTTGGGCAGGTATTCCCGTATGCCTTATTAAGAACCTTATAAAGCTCACCACTACTTCCTCCGCAGGTGTGGGAGAGCTGTGCAACTTCCTTTTGGGCGTTTGTATGGTAGTTCCCGCAGGACTTATCTACCACCGCAAAAAGACCAGAAAGCGCGCTTTGATCGGCTGTCTGGTGGGCTGTGTCATCGCTTCTGTTCTCAGCGTATTTGTAAACTACTTTATCAGTTATCCTGCTTTCTATCAGTTTATTGCTCCCGAAGAGGTGGTTTTAGGCGCGTATCAGGCTATTTTGCCTAATGTCAAGAGCATTTTCCAATCCTTACTTATTTTCAATATGCCTTTTACTTTTGTGAAATTCCTGTTGGATTCTGTCTTTACATTTATTATTTATAAGCCTCTCTCAAACGCTTTGAAGAAGATCTGGTAAATTCTCTGAAAAAATTAAAAAACGTTTCAAAAATTTCCAAAAAATTACGAAATTTTGAAACGTTTTTTGTTTTTGGTGTGTTATGATAGACAAGAAACCGGTTTCAATCATATTGGGAGATGATAAAATGGCTGTATCGGCTGAAATTGTTTATGAAAATACACTTGTGAAAGGGAGGAGCGGAGCTTTGAAACAAGATGATCTGATAAAGGAACTCAGGCAAGGAAGCACAAAGGCTTTCTCCTCCTTTATCGACAAATACACGCCTTATGTCAGCACGGTGATATTCAGGATAATAGGGTTCAGGCATGAGGACTGCAAGGAGCTTGTTTCCGACGTGTTTTGGGCGGTGTGGAACAATCGGCATAAGCTAAAGGCGGGAAAGGAAAAAGCCTATATAGGAGAGATCGCGCGCAACAAGGCTTTTAACTTTATCCGAAACAAAAAGGAGGATCTGCCTTTGAACGAGGAGATCCTTTTCAGCGGAGAAAGCCCCGAAAGCTATGCGGAAAACAGAGCTTTGTCCACGGCTGTTAAAAAGGCATTGGCGCAGCTTTCCGCACCAAAGAAAGAGCTGATCCTGAGACATTTCTACTACGGGCAGAAAATCGTGGAAGCCGCAAGGGAAATGGAGATCAACAGCTCCACCGCCCGAATATGGCTGAAAAGAGCCAAGGAGGAATTAGGCGAGATCTTGAGAAAGGAAGGTATTGAGCTATGAGAGATAAGGATATAAAAAACATCATCAACAAAGCTTCAGAGGGCGAGGAATTCAGCGTAAGCTCCGAGGACATCAGAAATGCCCTTATGGAAAGGATAGGAAAAAGAGGTAATATGCAAGCAAACGAGGGTGCAGGAGAGGGCGAAATTGTTGAGCCCATAATCGTCACTGCGCGCAAGGAGAAAAAATATTCCTTTGTGAAAATTATGGCGGGTGTGGCTGCGGCGTGTCTCGGAATCGGTATAATCGGGGCAGCAGCTTACAATGGCGGCTTTGGCGGATTTTATACAGATCAGCTGCCGACTTATGATCCAGGCAGCGCTTCGGATAGTATTTCCGATATTACTTCTGATAATATTTCTGATATTGACCCGGCGTCAAGCACTGAAAACAACGCATTTCCCCCTCAGACAGAATCGGCGGAAAACACCGATACTCCAAATACAGTTGCTCCGGTTTTTGCAGAACTGCAGGATACGGTCCAAGGCAATTTTATACACGAAGCTATAAAGGGCGGTCCTGACCAATATGAAATAACCCTTTTAGACGGCACTGTGGTAGAAGTGAAAAACTTAGATGAGACCTATTTCAGTGAGGGCGATAACGATCTAATGCCTATCAGCAAGGTATGGGACAAAATGTACTTCACAGCATACGGAAACAAGATAGATATTACCGATAAGATGAGCGCCGACGAATATTTTTGCGTTTCTTACACT
>JAAVIE010000102.1 GCA_014799325.1 Oscillospiraceae bacterium | reverse complement strand
GGGCATAATAATATCCATTTTATCGCCGACACCAAGCTGCGAGAGCCTGTCAGTTCCCTTTCCTCTGACCTCAAAGACGATACGGACAGTTCCCTTTTCCTTATCGATCTCACAGATAGAAATGGGTCTGCGCAAGGTAAAGCCCTCCGCTCTGATATGCACAAACTGCCCTGCTCTTGCAGCTTTGGCAGCCTCGGAACAGCTTATCACATAGGAATATATATCCTTTGCGATCTCTTCCCTTTCCAAAATGGTATATTTATCACAAAAATATGACATTGTCTTTTCCTTTCTTTAAATTTTATTAACAGGCTTATCGCTCCATTTTACCTCTAATTTAACATCGGTTATATTATCCAGAAGCTCCCGATCCCTGCACCCTACAAGCAGATCGGAGGAAAAGCCGTTGTGCCTGTACAGTCCAAGTGCGCCTTTTTCATTATACAGCAAGATATTTCCGTACTCCCAATACTCGTCAAGGATCTTCATACAACCTTCAAAAGCACTGCTCAATTCTCCTTCGGGAGAAACTGCCACCCGAATTGCACCGAAAACCTTTCCCACTTTATTAAAAGGCATGGAGCATATTGCTTTTACAACAACACGGTTCAAAGCGTAAAAGAAATTCTCTCCTCCTGCGTGGTACTCCCACATTCCCTTGTGATAGTTCATTAGGGTTCCGTTTTTCAGCGAAAGCCCCACGGGAGTTCTTCTTATCTTATAAAACACAAGGTTTTCGCCGTCAATTTCCAGCCCCTCAAGAGGAAGAAAACGTTCTGTTCCCTCGGTAAGCTCCTTTGAGGAGCAAATAAAAGAATAAAGGATCTTTACCTCTTTTGGCAGAGTTATTCCGAGCTTTTCCTCGGTTTTTGAGAAATCAACATTTTCCTGTCTTGCTATTCCAAGACAACCGAAAACCCTTTCAAGCCCCTGCTCGAAATAAGTGAATTCGGGTTCGATAAAAGCATGGTTATTGACAGGCTTTACTGCAAGATCATCTTCGGAAAATGGCATATCTGTTTTGATATTTTCGGGCTTAATGCGTGAAATTCTGACTATCCCCGAGGTCTGATCTGCGGGGTACTCTCCGTAATATACATTATTCCTCAGATAGAAAAAACCTTTTTGCATATTATTAGTTTCTTGCTCTTTTTCAGCCATTTTAAAATGCCTTTCTATCTTTTTTCTACCACTGTCAGAACTAATCCTGAGGATTTATCTCAATACCCCAGCTTTCAAGCTTTTTGAGAAGCTCGGCAGGCGGGTCATGATACATATTAAAAGTAATGCCTTCTAAATTGGGGAACTGCCTGATCTCTCTTTCGCTTATATCGGTAATATCAAACGCCACACCATTATCAAAATAGTCGTCAAAATCTAAATACTGCGGATTGATATTTCCGTATACATTAAGCTCCTCGCCCGAATACAGATAACGTATTTTAGGCGCAAGCGAACGGGGTATTTTCAGCTCTGTAAAAAATTTATTGCCTCTCTCGATATACTCTCCCAAACGTCTTATTGATTCCTCATCGGATACCGTCACATAATCCGCTTTATATCTTTCAAAATACTCATCCGCACCGTTATATGGCTCACCGAGAAGCTTATATTGATACATAAGCACCTCGATAACCGCTAACTTAAATGGTAAATGCTCAAATTCAAGATATTCATTTTCCATAAGCAGTCTTAATCCTCTTTAAGTGTAATTTCTTTCTCCTCTTTTTTGGGCTGTATAAGTCTTACTCTGTGAAGTGAGAAGCGAATTATGATAAGACTTACAATAATATCCAAAGGGATCTGGAGAGTAAAAACATTATACTGACTTACCATTACCGACTGGTGAATGCACATACACTCAAAAACAGCCAGCAGTGCGGGAACACGGACGCAGGTAATGGCGGTTATGACGATATCGCTGTAATTTTGGGCGTTGTCCTTGTTCACAATATACTTTTTCGGCATTTTCCGAGGAAGATATATCATAAGCAGAGAAGCCGCAATTACCCCAACTGCCACAAATATCCATATCAGATTCCACTGCCAGACCACAAGAGAGGTGATCTCATTGTTTACGCTGTGGATCAGCTTGTTCTGACTGTCAATAAAAGCTCCGAAAGAAAATGTACACTGTATTATAACTATAAAAATGATCAAAGCCACCATGTCCAGAACCATTTGCGATATGCGGTAATTTCTTTTGACCTTTATTTCACCGATTCTCATTTATAAAATTCTCCATTTAAAACAAGTGCTTATATACTTTTATCAGACTGCAGACAAAGTCCGCAGTCTGATCCAAGCGTTTTATAAAAATTAAATTTTGGTAATATCCACCATTTCCACATCATCAATGGATTTGTGCATTTCAAGACATGAAACCAAGGCGTTGGCGGTATCTATTGAAGTAAGACAAGCAATAGAACGCTCCGACGCTTTTCTTCTCATCTTAACGCTGTCACGGGCGGGGTCACGTCCTGTTTCAGAAGTGGAAATAACATAGTTTATCTTTCCGCTTTCAAGAAGTGTGATAACATTAGGCTCTTTTTCTTCCTTAATGCGGTATGTGAAGTTGGTGGCGATCATATTGCGGTTGAGCAAGGATGCTGTTCCGCTGGTAGCATAAATATCAAAGCCCAGTGCTTCAAAGCGGCTTGCAAGATCTATGATCTCGGGCTTGTCCTGATTTCTTACGGTAAACAGCACGCCGCCGCTGTACTGCATCTTGAAGCCCGCCGCAATAAGTCCTTTATACAGCGCTTCCGAGAATGTTTTTGCAATACCCAAGCACTCGCCTGTAGACTTCATTTCCGGTCCTAACTGTGTATCCACATCATGAAGCTTTTCAAAGCTGAAAACGGGAACCTTAACCGCAATATATTCTCCCTCGGGATATAAACCGCTGGTGTAGCCCTGTTCCTTTAAGGAGTGACCGAGCATTATCTTTGTGGCGATGTCCACCATCTGAACGCCCGTCACCTTGCTGATATAAGGCACTGTTCTTGAAGAACGGGGATTTACCTCAATAACATAGACCTGATGATCATAAACCACATACTGAATATTCACAAGACCTATTACATTAAGCGCTTTGGCAAGTCTTTCGGTATAAGTGATTATGACCTTTTTAACTCTCTCATTAAGAGTTTGGGCAGGATATACGGAAATACTGTCTCCGCTGTGAATACCTGCGCGCTCAATATGCTCCATAATACCCGGAATAAGGAAGTCCGTTCCGTCGCAGATAGCGTCTACCTCAACCTCTGTACCCATCATATACTTGTCGATAAGAACAGGGTTTTCCAGCTTGTGAGAAGTGATTATCTTCATATATTCCTCTACGTCGCTGTCAGCGTGTGCAATGATCATATTCTGACCGCCAAGAACATAGGAGGGTCGAAGCAGAACGGGATAACCCAATTCATTGGCCGCCTTCAAAGCCTCCTCTGTAGTAAATACCGTTTCTCCCGCAGGTCTGGGAATATCACATTTTTCCAGAAGCTCGTCAAAACGCTCTCTGTCCTCTGCTGCGTCAATGCTTTCGGCGCTTGTTCCCATAATGTTTGCGCCTATATCCTGCAAATGCTTGGTAAGCTTGATAGCCGTCTGTCCGCCGAACTGAACTACAACGCCGTCGGGCTTTTCGGTGGCGATAAGGTTGTCCACATCTTCAAAGGTGAGAGGATCAAAATACAATCTGTCTCCTGTGTCAAAGTCGGTGGAAACAGTTTCGGGGTTGTTGTTGCAAAGAATGGCTTCATAGCCCATTTCCTTCAATGCCCATACGCAGTGTACCGAGCAGTAGTCAAACTCAATTCCCTGTCCTATCCTGATAGGACCCGAACCAAATACTAGCACCTTTTTCTTGTCGGTGGGGTGCTGCTTGATAAACTCCTCGGCTTCGTTCTCATCATCATAAGTGCTGTAAAAATAAGGTGTTTCGGCGGAGAACTCGGCAGCGCAGGTGTCAACCATTTTGTAGACTGCACGGCGTTTTTTGATGCCGCATTCCTCCAAGGTTTTTCCGGAAAGCTCCTCAATAGATCTATCAAGATAGCAATACTTTTTCGCAGTATCGTATTTTTCCTGTGTAAGATCCCCCTCGGCAAGCCAGTCTTCAAGCTCTTTGAGATTTTTCAGCTTGCTAATAAACCATTTGTCTATCTTAGTGATGTCGCTTATGGTCTCAACGGGAATATTTCTCTTCAAAGCCTCAAACACGCAGAAGCAGCGGTCTACATCGACATCATGGAGCTTATTCAGCACTTCCTCATCGGTCATGGAAACAAACTCTCTCTTGCGCAGAGTGTTCATTCCAAGCTCAATGGAGCGGACTGCCTTCATCATAGCCGCCTCAAAGCTTGTGCCTATTGACATTATCTCGCCTGTTGCCTTCATCTGTGTGCCTAAGGTCTTTTTAGCATATACAAATTTATCAAAAGGCCATTTGGGGAACTTAACTACCGCATAGTCGATAGCGGGCTCAAAGCAGGCGTAGGTTTTTCCTGTTACCTGATTCATGATCTCGTCAAGAGAATATCCGATAGCGATCCTTGTAGCCACCTTTGCGATAGGATAGCCTGTTGCCTTGGAAGCTAATGCAGAAGAACGGCTTACACGGGGATTTACCTCTATTACCGCATACTCAAAGCTGTCGGGCTTTAATGCAAACTGACAGTTACAGCCGCCCTCTACCTTCAATGCCTGAATAATATTCAAAGCTGCAGTGCGGAGCATCTGATACTCCTTATCCGCCAAAGTGACCGCAGGAGCGATAACTATACTGTCGCCTGTATGAACGCCAACAGGGTCAAAGTTTTCCATGGAGCAGACGGTAATAACATTGCTCTTTGCGTCACGGATAACCTCGAACTCAATTTCCTTCCAGCCTGTTATACACTTTTCAACAAGAATCTGGTGAATAGGCGACATTCTCAATCCATTTATTGCAATCTCGTGAAGCTCGGCTTCATCGTTGGCAATACCGCCGCCTGTTCCGCCCAAGGTAAACGCAGGACGTACAATAACAGGATAACCTATCTCATTGTTTGCAAAATCCATTGCGTCTTCAAGTGTTTCCACTACCTTTGAGGGAATGCAGGGCTCTCCTATTTCCTCCATTGTGTCCTTAAAAGCCTGTCTGTCCTCGGCTTTATGAATGGTAAGGGGATCAGCACCCAACAATTTAACATTGTGGCTCTCCAAAAAGCCTTCCTCTGCAAGCTGCATGGAAAGAGTCAAGCCTGTCTGTCCGCCTAAGGTGGACAAGATACTGTCGGGCTTTTCTATTTCAATAATTCTTTTAAGACAGTCCAAGGTCAAAGGCTCAATATAGATCTTGTCCGCCATGTGCTTGTCCGTCATAATGGTGGCAGGGTTGGAGTTGACCAACACCACTTCAAGCCCCTCCTGCTTAAGAACACGGCAGGCCTGTGAACCGGCATAGTCAAATTCCGCTGCCTGTCCGATAACAATAGGACCCGAGCCTATCATCAAAACCTTTTTTATATCGCTTCTCAGTGGCATTGATTATTTTCCCTCCTTGTTGTTCTTTTCTTTTCTCTGTTTTTCTATCAGATCTATAAACTCGTCAAAAAGATAAGCTGTATCACGGGGACCGCCGCATGCTTCGGGGTGGAACTGTACTGTAAAGGCGGGGGCGTTGGTGTACTTGATCCCCTCACAGGTGCCGTCGTTGGCGTTTACATGGCTCACCTTTCCCACCTCGGAGGGAAGACTGTCACTGACTACCGCATAACCGTGGTTCTGACAGGTGATATAGGTTCTTCCGTGATCTATGTCGATAACAGGCTGATTGCCGCCTCTGTGACCGTATTTCAGCTTGACGGTCTTTGCGCCGTTGGCAATAGCAAGGAGCTGATGTCCGAGACATATACCGAAGGTTGGAATATTCTTATCCAGAAGCTGCTTTAAGGTTTCGATAGATTCCTGACAGTCGGTGGGATCTCCGGGACCGTTTGACAGCATTATTCCGTCAGGGTTCAATGCAAGTATTTCCTCCACAGTGGTATTCCAGGGCATAACGGTAACGTTAAATCCCCTTTTCAGAAGATTGCGCCTTATATTGAACTTGTAGCCGTAATCCAATAAAACAATGTCGTACTTGCCATTATCGGACTTGAACACTTCCTTTTGACCGCTTACCTTTGGAACAGGTCTATCGGGCTTGAAATCCTTGATCTTCTTGACTGCCTCGTCAACGTTTACTTCCTCGGTAGTGATCATACCGTTCATAACGCCTGTTTCACGAATGATCCTTGTGAGCCTTCTTGTGTCAATGTCGTAAATTCCCACAATACCATACTTCTTCAAAAAGCTGTCAATAGTTTCTTCGCATCTGAAATTTGAAGGAGCGTCGCACCATTCACGCACAACATAACCGCCCACAACGCTGCCTTTGGATTCAAAATCCTTGCTGTTGGTGCCGTAATTTCCTATAAGGGGAAAGGTCTGTGTTATGATCTGTCCGCAGTAGCTTGGGTCAGACAGGGTTTCCTGATAACCCGTCATTCCGGTTGTGAACACGGTCTCACCAATGACTGTTCCCTCTTTGCCAAAGCTCTTGCCCTTAAACACCGTACCGTCCGCCAAGATCAAATATGCCGTTTTTGCTTTTCCGAAATCCATTATTACCCTCCGAACCTTATTTTTATTTTATCGCGATCTGCTTTATACCGTACTTTGAACTATATCTGTAAATCAGTATTACAGCTCAATTTTATGTACAAAGCTCATTATTTCCTCACGCATACGGATAGCTTCTCTTTTTGCTGCCTTTGCGAAATCCTTTTCGTCGCATTTTTCCTTTTGATAAGCGCACATAATTCCTCTGGAGCTGTTTACAATGCCGCCCAAGCCATGCTCGTCAAATGCGGCGGAAATATCCTTTGCACTTGCTCCCTGTGCGCCGTAGCCCGGGATCAGGAAGAATGTGTGAGGCAGTCTTTTTCTTAATATTACGATCTGTTCTGGATATGTCGCACCCGCAACTATGCCCACTCCGCTGTAACCGTACTTACCCTCGATCTGCTTTCCCCATTCCTCGCACATATCGCCCATGACCTCATAGATCGCCCTGTCACCGATCTTCTGATCCTGTAACTCGCCCGAAGAAGGATTGGAGGTTTTTGCAAGAACAAACATTCCCTTGTCATATTGATTGCAAACCTTTATAACAGGGTTTATACAGTCGCTGCCCAGATAACCGTTTACTGTCAGAGCGTCTCCCAAGAAAGGCTCATACTCCTCACTGCCTACCTTGACCTTTCCAAGATGAGCGGCAGCATAAGCTTCCATTGTGCTTCCTATATCGTTTCTCTTTCCGTCTGTTATAACGAACAAGCCCTTGCTTTTTGCATATTCCTGTGTTTTGTACAGAGTTTTCATTCCCTCATAGCCGTACATCTCGTAATAAGCGGCTTGGGGCTTTACTGCGGGAACTATGTCGCACAGCTCGTCAATAAGTCCCTTGTTGAATTTCCACAAAGCGTTTGCCGCGCCCTTTAAGGTCTCGCCGTGCTTTTCAAAAGCCTTTCTCTTGATGTACTCGGGTACATAATCAAGCTTGGGGTCAAGTCCTGTAACGGTGGGGTTTTGCTTTTCCGCAATTTTTTCGATCAGTCTGTCAAATGACATAGTTTTTTCTCCTTTTTCTTTTTATATTTTTCTTTCTATTAAAACCTATTTTCAACCGGTTTTCCGTATTTGTCCGGCAAAAGTTTATTTTCAAGATCAACAGTTATCTTCATTATTTGTCCTCGTATACTATATTTCCATCAAGCAGTGTATACTTGACCTTTCCTGTCAAAGTCATACCCTTGAAACAGGTGTTCTTTGACTTAGAATGCAGTTTTTCGGGTTCAACGATCCATTGTTCCGTTTCGCTGAATACTGTCACATCTGCGGCACTTCCCACGGAAAGGCTTCCGCCCTCTATTCCCAAAATCTTTCTGGGATTTACACACATCAGCTCTACAAGCTGTACTCTTGTTATCTTTCCCGTATTCAGAAGCATTGTTACCGTCGCTGCCAAGGAAGTCTCCATACCAACAACTCCGTT
>JAAVIE010000101.1 GCA_014799325.1 Oscillospiraceae bacterium | reverse complement strand
TTGAATGGGAGAACGCGCAGAAATGCACCGACCTCTTTAAATTAGCAGGCTATAACTACGGCGAAAGACTGTACAAAAAGCACCATGAAACTCACCCCGACTGGATGGTATACGGCAGTGAGACCGCCTCGGTGGTGCAAAGCAGAGGTGTATACCACTTCCCCCTAAATCACCCCGTTTTGGCTGACGATGACAAGCAGTGTTCTTCTTTGGGCAACAGCACCACAGGCTGGGCGGCTCCCAATACAGAGGGCTGTATAATCCCCGACAGAGACTGCGAGTTCTGCGCAGGACAATTTATTTGGAGCGGCTTTGACTATATCGGCGAGTCCACCCCCTACGACACCAAAAACAGTTACTTCGGACAGATAGACACAGCGGGCTTCAGAAAGGACAGCTCATATATTTTCCAATCGGAATGGACGGATTGCGAAAAAGCTCCCTTTGTACATATTTTCCCATATTGGGATTTTTCGGAAGGACAGGAGATAGATATGCGCGTTGCCACCAATCTTCCCTGCGCCGAGCTGTTCCTGAACGGAAAGTCCTTGGGCAGAAAGGATATAGACCACAAGCGCGGAACAGTTCTCACTGCAAATTATTTGATCCCTTATGAAAAGGGGGAATTGCTTGCAATAGGCTATGACAGTGACGGCAATGAAAGGGCAAGAGAGGTCATTTGTTCCTTCGGAGAAACCGCAAAGCTTGATTTAAAGGCGGATAAAACGACCCTTAAAGCAAATTGCGAGGATCTGATCTTCCTTGAAATAACCGCACTTGACGAAAATGGCAGCTTTGTCGCCAACGCAAACAACCGCATTTTCGTAAAGGTCGGCGGTGCGGGACGGCTTGTAGGTCTCGACAACGGCGACAGCACCGATTTTGAGCAGTACAAGGGTACTTCAAGACGGCTGTTTAACGGCAAGTTAGCCGCAATTATCGCCGCAAAGGACTGCGAGGGAGATATTACGGTTGAGGTAAGTTCTCCCCAATTACCAAAAGAAACCTTGACTTTGAGGGCAGAATCTTGCGGAGAGGTACAGGGCGTATCTTGCTTTGCGGAAAACACCGACAGAGAGATAGACAGCCGCGGCGGATCGGAGGAAATTCCCGTAAGAAAAATTGAGTTTCTTGCTCCCTCTCTGAAATTCACCCCCGAGCAAAGAGAGATCACCGTGACCGTCCTGATACTGCCCCAAAACTCCACCTACAAAAATGAAATAGAATATAAGATAACCAATGAGATCGGTATCAAGTCCAATTTAGCGGAAATAACAGATATAAACGGAAACCGGATCACCATAAAGGCAAAGGGTGACGGACGGTTTTATCTAAGAGGACTGTGCAAAAACGGCACCGATGTCTGCCGTGTTCTGTCTGCTGTCCAAATGGACGTTGAGGGCTTGGGCGCGGCGGTTTTCGACCCCTACAGCTTTGTTTTCGGCGGACTGTACACCTGCGGAGAAAAGGCAGGCAACGGTATTGAGCGGGGCGCAGGCTTTGAGGGCGAAAATGCGTGGTTTGGTTTTGAAAATACGGATTTCGGCAAATACGGCAGCGACACCGTTACAGTGCCCATTTACGCCAACTGCACCACTCCCGTCAATATAAAATTCTATGACGGAAAACCCACCGAGGGCGGCGAGCTTGTGGGAGATTTCACCTATCACGAGCCGCCCGAGTGGCTCACCTACAAGCCAAATACCTTTAAGCTTTCCAAAAAGCTGAAAGGCGTCCATACCTTTGTGATGATGTCCGACCACAGGTATCATGTAAAGGGATTTACCTTTGAGAAGCCCGACGGGGAGTATTCCTCCCACCTTGCGGCGGAATGCGAAAAGATCTACGGCGACAGCTTCAAGGTCGAAGAGGAGCAGGTGACGGGAATAGGAAACAATGTACTGCTTGATTTCGGCGAGTTTGACTTTGCCGAGCCGCCTTCTGCCATTGTTATAACGGGAAGATCGGCTTTGCCCCTTAACAGCATTCACATTAACTTCAAAGGTGAGGAGAACAGCCGCATTCTGGTTGAGTTTGAGGGCTGTGAGGAGTATACGGAAAGGCGTTTCCCCATACAGGGAATTAAGGGAAAAGGTAATTTGTCCTTTACCTTTTTACCCGGAAGCAATTTTGATTTTTGGAAATTCAGATTTGAAAAATGAGGTTTTTAAAAAATGGAATTCAGAGAGTTGACCCCAAAGGAAATTAATCTTGATTTATTTAAGCATTTTATAAGGCATCAGGTTGTTAATGACTGTTACAGAAAAATTGAGGGAAAATGGGTTATTAAGCCCGACCCTTTTATAGATGATTGGACTCAGGCAGATTATGAGTTTCTTATAAAATGCCTCAAAAATACCATAGAAACGGGGGGCGCTGTTTTCGGAGCATTTATCAACGGACAGCTTAAAGGCTTTGCTTCTCTTGAAAGCGGCTTTTTCGGCGGAGATAACAAATATTTGGATCTATCGAGCATTCATGTTTCGGAGGATATGAGGGGTAAGGGAATAGGACGAAAACTATTTTTTGAGATAAAGGCAAGAGCCAAAGAAATGGGTGCAAAAAAGCTGTATATTTCTTCGCATTCGGCAGTGGAAAGCCAAAGATTTTATCAGGCAATGGGCTGTGTGGAAGCGAAGGAGTATGATGCCGTTCATGCTGAAAAGGAGCCCTTTGACTGTCAGCTGGAGTGTGAGCTGTAATACTGTCAAACAAAACAACCGCATGATTTAAAGGAGAAAACAACCGTGGAATTATCACAGCTTTTTAAAAGCATAATAGATCAGGACAGATCCGCCGTAGTCATCTGCGATCTACAGCACACGATCATTTACATGAACCCCGCCGCAAAGGCGCAGTATAACAAGCATGGCGATCTTACAGGCTCAAGCCTTCTTGACTGCCACAACGAAAAGTCCAATGAAATGATAAAAAAGGTTGTGGCATGGTTCGGCGAGAGCGTGGAACATAACATTATTTACACATTCCATAACGAAAAGCAGAACAAGGACGTTTACATGGTGGCCTTGCGCAGTGAAAGCGGTGAGCTTATCGGGTACTATGAAAAGCATGAGTACAGAAACAGGGAAACAATGAATTTTTACGATTTTGAATGATCGGGAGAAAAAATGAGAAAGCATTATATCGACAATCTTAGAAATATAACCATTCTGTTTTTGTTCCCTGTACACACATTTATGATATGGAACGATTTCGGCACAAAATTCTATGTGTGGCTGGGAGAAAACAGGCTGTTAAGCACCCTAATAGTGCTTATCAATCCGTGGTTTATGCCGCTGCTTTTTGCGTTGGCGGGAGTGAGCGCAAGGTACAGCCTTCAGAAACGTTCCTATAAGGAATTTGCGGCGAACCGTGTTCAAAAGCTGCTGATCCCCTTTATTTGCGGTATGGTTTTACTTGTGCCTTTTCAAACCTTTTTCTGCCGTAAATTCTTTTTTGATTATGACGGCGGGATATTTCAAAATCTGCAATACTTTTTTACAAATTATACCGATATGAGCGGCTATGACGGCGCATTTACCCCGGGACACTTATGGTTCATTCTGTTTTTGTTTGTTATTTCAATGTTTTCGCTGATCGTCTTTAAGCTTGTTCCTTATGAAAAGATGGTCTCCAAGATCGAAAAGCTTCCCTCGTGGGGAGCATTGCTGCTTTTTATTCCCGTATGGCTTATGTACTATTTGGTAAATTTCGGCGGCTTTAGTCTTGGAAAGAATTTAGCGCTGTATTTATTGGGCTATTATTTTCTCGGCAATGACAAGGTAATTGAAACCTTGGAGAAAAACATAAAATGGCTTGCTTTGGTCTGGGCTGCTGGAATAGTGGCTTTAGGTGTTCTGTATTGGAATTTCGCCTATTACGGCGATCTGTTGGTGAATTTTGTGGGGTGGAGTTCCATTTTGGTTATTATGGTATTTGGCAAAAAGCATTTGAATAAGAAAACGAAATTCACAGAATATTTCAACAGAGCCTCTTACCCCATATACATTCTTCACCAGTCAATTTTGGTGGCTGTTGCTTATTATGTTGTGCAGATATGCTCGGTTTTACCGCTGCAGGCGGTGTTGATAGCTGTAGGCAGCTTTGTGCTGACGGTGATCGCATATCATATTATCAAGTTTATTCCAGTATTGAGAAAAATAATAGGATTAAGCCTATTTCCAACAATTTCAAAAAATACCAGGAGATCAAAATGACGGAAGTAAAACGAATCAAATACGGAAACGGGAATTGCTTCATTATCTCAAATGGGGATAATGCGGTTTTGGCAGATACCTGCCATACCAAATACAGAGAAAAGATATTAAATGCTTGTAAAGGTTATAATATTCGTCTGATAGTGCTTACGCACGGTCATATCGACCACATACAAAACGCCGCTTACCTTTCAGGGGAGCTTAATGCGCCTATTGCTATGAACGGGGAGGATATTCCGCTGATAGGGGACAATATGCGGCAGCCTTTAAAGGCTGAAAGCTTTTTGGGAAAAATAGTGCTTGCTCTTTCTGAAAAAAGCTTCAGAGAGGACGAAATACCCGCCTTTGAGCCTACCGTGCTTTTGAAGGACGGCGACACCTTGGAGGAGTACGGTATTCCCGCGGAAATCATGGCCGTCCCGGGACATACAAAAGGCTCAATAGCGATCGATGTTGACAAAAAATATCTGATTGTGGGTGATGCGCTGATGAATATGTTTTATCCCACGGTTTCCATGCTGTATAACGATAAAGAGGAAATGCTTAAAAGTGCAAAAAAGATATGCGAGATAGGAGACAGAATGATTTGCTTCGGTCACGGAAAAGAAATGGGGAACAGAGATTGGGTAAAGTGATAAATCTTGAATTGAAATTGAAATAAGCTAAAAAACTTTACTTGATCAAAATAAAGCAGTAAAATATTTTCAGCGAAGGAGTTGGGAATAATGGTGGAAATCACAAATTCCGAAAAAATAAAGAAAATAGAAAAAGCTGATATTCCAAACTGCGCTAAGGCTATCAGAGAAAGCTTTTTAACGGTTGCGGAGGAATTTGGCTTTACCGAGGAAAATGCTCCGAGATTTACAGGCTTTGCAGTCACCGAAGAACGCTTATTTTGGCAGCTTGAACAGGAAAAAAGGCTGATGTTCAAATACTGTGAGGATAACGTAATAGTTGGTTATTACTCGCTTTATGTAAAGGAGATTGGCGAATGTGAGCTGAACAATCTTTGCGTCATTCCCGAATACAGGCATAGGGGGATAGGCGAAGAGCTGCTAAAGCATGCTTTTGAAATGGCAAGAAGCGTGAACTGCAGAAAAATGTTTATAGGTATCGTAGAAGAGAATATCAGGCTCAGAAGGTGGTATGAAAGCTTTGGCGCTGAGCATACGGGAACCGAGAAGCTTGACTTTTTCCCTTTTACCTGTGGATATATGGAGAAAGTGCTGTAATGAGATCGGAGGAAATATTATGGAAGTGTATGAGGTAATGCTTGACGACAGGCAATATACAATGTTAAAGAGAATGTTGGTTGATGATAGGAAAATGGAATTGATGAGAAAACAGCCCATAAACGGATTTGACTTGTTTTGCGATATGCTTCATGAAATATACTCGCCCGCAGCAGACGGGTGGAGCAGCCTTGAAAATGTAATTAAAGAAAGTCCCGAAGAGCTGGAGTTGTTAAGATTTATGACAGCGCAGGTATATCCCGATAACGAGGATCATTTTGTCAGGCAGTTGGGGAAAAAGGTGGCTGAATTTCAATGTAAAAAGGATTTCTCGTTCAAAATATATAAAACTAAGGTGGAAAATTCAAAATGAATATGACGAAAAAGCGTTTCAGATCAAAAACAAGGCAAAATCCTTTCTTATGGCTAACTCCTATTTTATTGGTGATGATCGCTGTTGCTGTTATTCCGCTAAACTTATTCCTGCTCCAAATGCCCGAATGGATCTCGATAATAATTTCCTGCGCTATATTGGCAGCCGCTGTAATAATGTGGGTAAAGCTTAGAAGGAAAACAGTGGGAAAGATAATTATTTCTTTTTTCTGCCTTTTTGGTATAGCCCTGTCCCTTTTCGGAAGCTACTGCAACCCTTATTGGAACAGCGTCATCTTTTATTCCGACGCTGCTTATTGGTACTGCAGGGAATATGACAGTGAGCTTACCTATGCTCAGGCAAAGGCTGATTTAGATTATGTTATGAAATATCTGAAAAAGCTCCACCCCGCATTTTATGATGGAATACCCGCAGAAATTCAAAGGCGGTACGAAGATGCGGTTTCCGCTTTTGAACAAGCCGATAAGATCACGGTAAACAAGGCAGCGCAGGAAATACAAAGTATGTGCTTTCTCTTAAGTGACGCGCACACCGATATTGCACTGAATTACACTGACGCAAGGTATATGAAGTACTTTTACGGTCACAGTGAAGCAGGAGACATTCTCCAAGGCATAAACGGAATGACTTGGGAGCAGCTTCTTGATACAAGCTCCTTTTGCCATGATAAGGTAAGCTATGAGGTAAAGTCTTACGGAAAAGAACGGCTGCTCCGATATGTAAATACCTTACAGGGCTTGGATTATTTAGGAATATCGGTCAAGGACGGAGTAGTTTACAATTACGAGACCAAGGACGGTGAAAAGATCGACCGAAAGGTGACCGAAACCGATTTTGTCACTTATGAGGAGTATGTTGAATTCAACAATATCGAAAACAGCACCGATGAGGAATACCGTTTTGTAAGCTATGAGATAAACAAGGAGAAAAACGCCGCAGTTCTTACCTTGGACGAGTGTAATTACAACAGCGAATACATAAACACTCTCAAAAAGATGTTTGGGGAAATAAAGGAGCAGGGAATAACCAACGTAGCGGTTGATTTAAGAAACAACGGCGGAGGAAACTCCCTTGTGGCCGACGAGCTTTTCAAATATTTAGATATAGACAGTTTTAAGACAGGCAGCTATGATTGGAGATTAGGGTGCTTTATGTTTAAAACCTCTCCCACCGTTATCGCAAACGAAAAATATGAGGATCTGTTGTTTAACGGAAAGCTCTATCTGCTTACCTCAAACTACAGCTTCAGCTCGGCTATGCTCTTTGCGGAATTTGTAAAGGATAACGGCTTGGGTACCATAATCGGAGAGGCTCCGGGCAACGATCCCAACGGATACGGTGAAATTTCGGTATTTCGTCTGCCAAATTCGGGAGCGATAGTTCAGATCTCCACCAAGCATTTCAGGCGTGTGGATAACAAAAGCGGGCTGATCGAGCCTGATATACCCTGCGAAGAGCAGGAGGCTTTGGATTATTTTTATAAAGAGTGTGAATAACATTCGGCGCTGTTGAGAAAGGAGCAAGTATGAGTACAAAAAAATATGCGGTTCTTATTTATCCCAACTTTTCTTTACAGGAGATAACCTGTTTGACCTCCTGCCTTACGGTATGGTTTGAGGAAAAGATCGATATAATTGCAAGCGAAAAAAAGCTGTACACAAGCGAGGACGGATTTTCGGTAATGCCTGATAAAACCGTAGATGAAGCAATGCTTTCGGACTATGAATGTTTGATACTTCCGGGAACGATATACCCTTTGGTGCCTTTATTCGATGAAAAGCTGATAGATTTTCTGAGAAAAGGGAAAAATGCAGATACCCTTATTGCCGCAATTTCCTCCTCGCCTATTTTGCTTTCAAAAGCGGGATTGCTGGAGGGTAAGGACTTTACATCGGGATATTTTATGCAAATGGCGGACACCTTTTCTTTTGTTGATAAAACTCATTTTGTACATAAGCCTGTTGTTGAGGACGGAAGCGTGATAACAGGCATAGGAATGTTTTTCAGGGAGTTTGCGCAGGCGGTGCTGAACAGGCTTGGATATGATGTGGGAGAACATTTTATGGACTTTAAGGGCAGCGACTTTTCCGAGGAGGAATTGACCTTTTATTGGACAGATGACGAGTATAAGGAATTTTTGGAGGAATTGAAGGAGTATACGGAAACATAATGGCAAATATTGTTTGGTCGGGTGCAAAGAACGATTCCGAAAATATAGGAATGAGCAACGGACTTACAGACGTTTTTATCAACGTTCTTGTTTTAAGCGGCTCAATCATTGCCCGAACCGCAGAAGAAAAAAGGCTGATAGTCTGGCTTGCCGAAAAGGATCAAAGCAAGGTGGGCATGGGAACTGTGGGCTTTGACGTTTGCGAAATGCCGTGGAACTGGGAAACCTTTGAGGAAAACAGGGCTTTTCTTTTAAATGTCATCGAAGCGGCAAAAAACAAGGCAGGGTGGGAGCTTTTGGATTATACTCCAAATGAGGAGCTGCTTTTTCCCTGTCTTGACAAGTTCATGCAGCTTATTTCAAAAATCGGTACAGACAATATCAAGCCTGAAGTCTTGAAAGAATGGCTCGAAGCGGCAAACCCCGCTGACCCTGTTCTCACAGATTTCCCCAAATGCCCCAAGCATGGAACTTTGCTAAGCTGTTTCGGCTGTCAGATCTGCAATAATTAGAGCTGCAAAAGCATTGAGAGGTGATCTTATGAAATACTTCATAAACGAAGCAGAGCGGAAAGAACGTCATTCCACCTGCTTTATAGAATTTCAGAGAGGAAAATACGACACCGAATGCTGGAAAGAGGATTCCCTCAATATGCCCGACGGTCTTTTTAACACAATGGGCATGGGAAAGATCCTTGACAGCGTTCTTGATGACTTCGACTATTACGGCGTTACCGAGATCAGCTTTGAACAGTGGGAAAAGCTAAAAGCCGTTCTTTCGGAAAAGGGCGGCGAATACAGGGAGCTTTTGTCGGAGCTTGAGCCCTGGGCAGAGGACAACTTCAAGGAATTTGGTGTTTTTAATATTTGGGGAATGTAGGAATAATCATAATTGTTAACAAAATCAAGCACAACACAAAGGACTGTAAAAACGTTTAGGTTTTACAGTCCTTTTGATTTATCACAACTTATTATTTTTCTCCTTTAAGCAGATCCGCAAAGCCTTCAAGCATACCAAACCACACAAAGACCGCCAGATCCACTGCGAATGTAACAAACATAAGTGACATATATCCACCAAAGCTGTCAAAGCTGCTGTCTGAAATATACCCCCATAATATATTATAGGAGAGCCCTGTATAAAGAGGAACGGCTATCAGAGGAGAACAGAAAAAAACTAACTTGCCCCCTTTGATCTTATTATCAAAGCGCTTTGCTATCATTGTTTGCCCAATAAATGCAGCCACCGCTATCGGAACAGTGCAGAGGACAACGGAAAGTAAAAGATAGATATCAAACCGAAAGGTCAAAACAGCAATTCCGAACATCCCGAAAAAATTCAAAAGAACGGAAGCTATTCCGATAGAGGTCAATATAACCGCCTTTTCCTTTTTCTTCATAAAACCCTCATCTCATCATAAAAACACATTATACAAGGGAAGGCTGCAAAAACAGATATGCAAAATATCCCGCATACACCGCAAGCATGATAATTCCCCCGACCTTACCGAAGCTTTTGTTCTTATTAAGACACAGCAGCCACAGAATAAGCGCAGCAGCAATAGCCACGATCGCATCAACAATAAAGGAATCCTGAAATACGATAGGCGAAGGGGAAACCAAGGCGGAAATTCCCAGAACGAAAAGTATATTGAATATATTGCTGCCGATTATATTACCGATGGCAATATCGGTTTTCTTTTTTCTTGCCGCCTGTATACAGGTCACAAGCTCAGGGAGAGATGTGCCGAATGCCACTACCGTAAGCCCGATTATGCGGTCGTCAAGTCCCGCTATTTCCGCAATTTTGGTAGCTCCGCTGACGGTGAAGTCACTGCCCAGAACCACCATTGCAATACCGATAATAACAAAGATTATCATTTTGGGAATTGAAGCGTTTTCGTCTATTTCGGGCACATCGTCGGCAAGGGAGGAATCGCCGCTTTTGGAAAGTCTGAACAAATAAGCCATAAACACAACGAACAGCACCGCCAAAATAACGCCGTCTATACGGTCAACACTTCCGCCTATATAGCCTATCAGCAGCAAAACGGCAGTTATAAATGCCACAAAGGGGATCTCGTACATAAATGTGGTTTTTTTGACGGGAAGTCGGCAAATAAGCGCAGATATTCCTAAAATTAACAAAATGTTCATAACATTGCTGCCTAAAACGTTTCCCACTGCAATTCCCGCATTGTTCTGATAAGCGGAGGTTATGCTGATTGCCGCTTCGGGGGCGCTGGTTCCGAAAGCCACTATGGTAAGTCCTATAACAATAAGGGGAACCTTCAGCTTTGCGGCGATCTGTGACGCGCTGTCTACGAAAATGTCCGCGCCTTTGATCAGCCCCAAAAAGCCTATTATCAGAAAAACAATGGAAATAATAACGTCCGCTGCAGTGCTGTTAAAAAGTCCGCTGAAAAAATTTAAAATATAGTCCGACATTTTTTATCCTTCTTGAAAGTAATATTTTATACTGTTTCTTTATCATACTGTAAACTATGTCTACAGTATGATTCGCCGCGCTGTGTACGGCGTTGGCGGTGAAACCGCCAAGAAAGTTAGTATTTATATATGGTATAGACTTACTTTTGCCTGCTGTGCAGTCTGCGTATTTCGTTAGCGGCGTTTTGCCGTTCCCGAATGCGCTTTTGCTCCTGCTTTCTTCTGAGCCTTTCCTCTTCGGTAATACGCTTTGCCTTTACAGTAACGCTGCGTTTTGGTCTTGCAGGCTTGTATGCTCCCGAAATATTCCCATAGCGCATTTTATAGGCTTTCTTGGCGTATCGGGGGAGCTTTCTGTACATTCTTTCGCTGTTGTAGTCCTGTATAGCCGTGTTATAGACTGCAAGGAGCTTTTCCGCTATGGACTTTGTTCCCGAGGAAACTATGGATTCTCTCGATCTGCGCTTCAGCTCGTCCAGTTCCTCCCCTGACATAGCCTTCAGCTTCATAATATGTCCGTACATCTCATCTGCATTGCGGAATGAAAAGCCGTTAACTCCCTCCTTTATCTGATCCATGTTAAGCTCGTCTCTGATAGTGAGAACAGGCATTCCCGTAGCCTGACCCTCCATCATTGAAATGGAGTGGCACTCGGTGAGAGAAGCGGTGATGTAGCAGTCGCAGGCGGCATAATAGGGCGGTATGTCCTTATGCTCCACTCTGTCGGTAAATACCACGGTATCGGTTATGCCAAGCCTTTCGGCGTCCTCCCTGAACTCCTCAAGCTGAGGGCCTCCGCCTATAAGCATAAGTTTAACGCCGTCTGTTGACTTCACGTTCTTCGCCCAGTATTCAAGCAGGGTGCCTATATTCTTTTCCTGCCCCATTCTTCCGCAGAAGCAGAACACAAGGTCATTTTCATTAAAGCCGTATTTTTGTCTTATCTCTGCCGTTTTTTCTTTGGGAACAGTGTAGCGGTTGAATACGTCTGTTTCCACCGAATTTGGGATAACGGTAACAGGCTTGTCCACACCGCAGCGGCGGAAATATTCCTCCACCTTTTTAGAAGGACCCGTTATGGCGCTGGCAGCAGTGGCAAGGATCCTGGCGTATTTGTGGGTAGCAGATGTAAGCAGCTTTTGGGTCGTATCGTTATTGGCGATATAGTAAACATAATCGTCATACATGGTGTGCATGGTGTAGACCAGGGGAATTTTCAAAGTCCTTGCCATAAGCACTCCCGAAATACCTATGCCAAACTCATTGTGGATATGGATCACATCGGGGTTAAAGTCCTTTATCATCTTCAAACGGTCTGCGCTCAGGGGCGATGCCACGTCGTAGCCGTATATCTTTTCCAGCTTTACTGCGGGACAGTACATAATGTCCTTTGAAGCCTGGGTCTTTTTCACATTGGAATCGGCAGTAACGATAATAGCCTTGTGACCTAAAAGTTCAAGACCCTCTTTCAGGGTCTTTACATGGGTCACCACTCCGTTTACTGCGGGGAGATAGGTTTCTGTAAACAGTGCGACTCTCATACTATTTTCCTTTTATCTTAATGGTTATTATTTTTATATAACATTTTACACCATTTCCGGGTAAATATCAAGGGGAAAAATGGATTTTCTAAGCGAATAAAACGCCCCGATGAATAATCTGCCATTACTCATCGGGGACATATTGCGTTATTCTTCAAAATCATTGTAAACTTCAAATCCAAGTATTTCTACTCTACATCCTTCATTAAATCCCGACGGAGAGCTTTCGCTGATCCTGTGGAAATGTATTACCGAATACACAGGCAGCAAAGATTTATATTCCACACTTCCGCCGTCCCTCATCATAATCTTGAATGGCAGCAGTGAAACTGTCAGCAGAAGTATTATTGCCGAGCTGAGCAAAGCTTTACGGTGCTTTTTCATTATATTGCCTCCCACACATACTAAAAATACTTGACCCTATAATATTATACTATATTTCAGTAAAGATGTCAACTTTTCAAATCAGTTCCCCGATCTCCACTTTATAATCTGTTAGGCACAATCATCAAAGCAGTAACAAAATCAACGCAGCAATATTCGGTTATTTAGATCAGTTCGCCGATTTCCGAATTATAATCATCAAGCATGATCCTCAAAGCAGTAAACGCAATAACAGAGTACAGCTCCACCCCCTTCGGTATTTCCAAGGGCAGTTCAAGGGGCTGCATTTTTTTGCCCGAAAGGGCGGTTATCTCCCTATTAAGAGAAACAACTATCTTTTCGTCCGAAAGGCTGCTGTAAGAAAAGCTGTCAGTTTTGCCAAAGCCGCAGGTTATGGGGTGGATAGGCTGATTCTTTAAGGCGGTAAGCTGCTTTTCATTTTCCGAAAATGCGATCACCATAGAATCCTCAGGAAAAGCAAAATGGGGAACGCAGTCCTTTTTCAAAAGGAAAACAGGCTTTTCCGCATATATCTCCTCAAATTTTTCAAGATCCGCCGTTACCAGCTCATAACCCTTGCCCCACTGAAAAACAGATCTGTCCCTTATATAAGTTATGCGGTAATTCTCCGACAAAATTTCCCTGAACAGCCTTTCAAAATCCCTGTCGCCCTTTTCTCCGCAAATAAAAATAGCAGTCACACCGATACCTCCATAACGAAATGTATAATATGTAACTGCTATTACTTTTTGTATTACTATTTACCGAAAATGAAAATGTATGCGGTAAATTTTATGTTATTCAATAGCCCTTGAAAGGGTGATTGCCAGAATATCATCGGCAGAGGGGTTCTTCACATAATAGTTGGTGGTCTCTACCTTGCGGTAAACACCGTCGTCGCCGCATTGCCTGGTGATAACGCTGCGTGTTCTCTGACCTTTATTGTAGCTGTCTATCTGATCTTGGAGATCAAAGGTGTCTATAAACAGCTGCTTGTCGTCGGGGTGCATGGTGGAAGCGCCGTGTACAATAAGCTCACTGTACACACCTGTAGAGGGGCAGGAGCGGGAGGAGAAATTCTCATAAGCCATCATATAGAAGCTGTTGCGGCTGAGATTACTCATAATAACAAGAGGGTATCTCT
>JAAVIE010000100.1 GCA_014799325.1 Oscillospiraceae bacterium | reverse complement strand
TCAGGCAGAAGATTTTCGACCATAGCTCCGCTTTTGTTGTCCTTAAGCTGTACAATGATTCGCTTTCCGCAGTAATAGTCGCCTTTCTCCGTACCGTCGGGCAAATGGCCTATATTTTGGATAATCAGCGACGCTGTAAGGTCGTCAAGGGTGTCCTGCGCAAGAATAGCATTTCCGCCTATGACTGGGTCGCTGTAGACCATTTCATCGGGTGCTTCCGTTCCTTGGGTGATCTCGGAGATGTCCTCACTTTGAGTAAGCTCGGTATGCTCTCCGAAATCAATATCACTGCTTTCTCCCTGACAGCCTGTCGGGAGAAAGAGTAAGGAACAGAAAAGAAGCATTGCCCATATTACTTTGACTTTGTGCATTTTTTCCTTTAATTATATGAAATGGCTTTTCCGAAAATATCTTATGATGTCATTAACTCACTGTATATTATTTGATACTATTAACATGCTGTAGATTATTTTACAATCTCCAAACCGTCTGCACTCTTAACGGTAAATGTGCCATTGCCCTCGGACTTAACAATGATCTTGTTGTCCTTTCTCTCGCAGGTAACTGTGAGAACAGTCTTGCCGTTTTCGTCGCAGATGACGCATTCCGCAGTTTTGCTTTCCTCCAAGCCGTAAACAACAAGCTCGGTGTTATTGGCGTAGTCGTAGGTGAAATTACGCTTGAAGTCGCCGTAAGCGATAATGCTGTTGGGCTTTGCATACAAGGGCATTCCGAAGTAATCATACTTCTTTTCGTACCAGTGACCGCCCTCTAAAATCTCACCTGTCTGAATATCCGTCCAGCGGCCTGTGTTGGGCAGATAGAAGGAAGCTGTTCCCTCCTCGTTGAACACGGGAGCCACCAAAAGGCTGTCGCCCAGCATATACTGTCTGTCAAGGTTAAGGGCGCCGGGATCATTGCTGTAATCCACTACCATAGCTCTCATCATAGGAACGCCTGTTTCATGAGTTTTAACGGCGTTTGCATAGAGATAGGGCATCAGCTTGCCTTTAAGCTTTGTGAAGTGGCGGAGTACATCGCAGCTTTCCTCGTCAAAGTTCCAAGGCACTCTGTAGGAGCTGTTGCCGTGGAGTCTTGAATGGGTGGACATAAGACCAAATGCGCACCAGCGCTTGTACAGATCGGGTGAGCCTGTTGCTTCAAATCCGCTGATGTCGTGGCTGAAGAAGCCGAAGCCCGACAAGCACAGCGACAAGCCGCCGCGAACGGTCTCCCACATGGATTCGTAGTTGCTGAAGCAGTCGCCGCCCCAGTGTACGGGGAACTGCTGACCGCCCACAGTGGCGCTTCTTGCAAACAAGCAAGCCTTGTCCTTGCCGTAGTATTCTTCAAGAACTTCAAAAACTGCCTTGTTATACAAATAAGTGTAGTAGTTGTGCATCTTCAAAGGATCGGAACCGTCATAGTAAACAACGTCGGTAGGAATTCTTTCGCCGAAGTCGGTCTTGAAAGCGTTTACTCCCATTTCGCAAAGGGCGCGGAGCTTGGACTTGTACCACTCGGTGGCGGCAGGGTTGGTGAAGTCAACGATAGCCATTCCGGGCTGCCACATATCGCACTGGAAGGCGGAACCGTCCTTGTTCTTGATAAAGTAGCCGTTTTCAACACCCTCATCAAAGAGAGAGGAACGCTGTCCTATATAGCTGTTGATCCATACGCAGATCTCTATATTTTTCTGTTTGAGACGGGTAAGCATGGCCTTGGGATCGGGGAACATTCTGCTGTCCCAGGTAAAGTCGCACCAGCAGAACTCTCTCATCCAGAAGCAGTCAAAGTGGAATACTTCAAGGGGAATATCTCTTCTCTCCATTTCGTCAATGAAATAGGAGCAGGTCTTTTCGTCATAGTCGGTGGTAAATGAGGTTGTGAGCCACAAGCCGAAGGTGTAAGCGGGAGGAAGGGCAGGCTTGCCTGTTAAATCTGTGTAATGGGAAATTACATCAGCTACTGTTTCTCCTCCGAAGATAAAGTATTGCAGTCTTTCGCCCTGAACGCTGAAAGAAACCTTGGAAACGGTCTCGGAAGCAACTTCAAAGTTTACGTTTTCGGGGTGATTTACAAATACGCCGTAGCCTCTGCTGGAAACGTAGAAAGGAATTGACTTGTAGGTCTGCTCGGAGCAGGTGCCGCCGTCATTGTTCCACACGTCAACGGTCTGACCGTTTTTAACAAAGGTACTGAACTTTTCGCCAAAGCCGTAAATGTTTTCGCCAACGGAAATGTTCAGCATTTCACGCATTATTGCGGGGCAGTCCGAGGAGCTGTCGGCATAGAAATTCTGACCCTGCTTTTCCATAATACGGTTGTTGGTGCGCCAGTCGGCTTCCTTTATGTAAGAGGTAGTCCTCCAACCGCTTTTGGTAAGGAGCTTTCCGTCATAGTAATATCTTACATCCCAAGGTCCGCCCTGTCCGCCAAGCTCAACGGAGGTCTTTCCGCTGGTGAGACGGTAGCCGTTTTCCAGCTTTTCGATAACAGGCTTGAAGCTGCTGTCCTCGTAAAGAGTGAAGTCGGGGCCTGTTTTCTTTGCGGCTCTGTAATGCTCCACGGTCACCTTTATGGAATTTTCAAGAGTTGAGGTAAAGGTTATTTCCAGGATAGGACCGCCCAGGGTCATACCTCTGTTTTGGATATAGTTAGAGGTGACAACTACTGTAATGGATCTTTCATTGCTGTGGATCTCATACATCTGGGTAGCGTAGTTTACATCGTAGCCGGGCTTGTTGAGCCAGAATCCGTCGGAATATTTCATAATGCGGGTTTCCTTTCTGCGGTTTTTATATTTTTATGTAATCGTTTACACTCAATTACATTAACAATAATATAGCATAAGTGATCTAAAAATTCAAGGGTTAGGGCAAAAGTTTTTCCATATTTTTGAGAATTTATTAAGTGACCGCCAGGAGGTCAAGCAAAGGCATTTATGGGCTGTTTTTGCAAACCGCCCATTATCTCCTTTTTATAAAACGTGATCCTTTTCCTTTGCCTTTTTGACAAATTCCAAAAATTCCTTTTCAGGCAAGGGCTTTGAGAAATAGTAGCCCTGAATAAAGCTGATACCCAGATCCTGCATGGTGTTGAACTGCTCTTCCGTTTCGATACCCTCGGAAACTATCTTAAGATCCATACCATGTATCATATTGGTAGCAGCGTCCATGATATATTTCGCCTTGCCGTTTTCAAAATAAGCGTTGGTCATGCCCTTGTCGAATTTTACTATATCAACAGGCATATCTACGATATAGTCAAGGTTAGACTGACCCGTGCCGAAATCGTCAAGGGAAAAGTTTACGCCGTAGTCCATAAGCTCCTTCATATTGTCCAAAAGGATATTTTTTGTGTTGGTGGAAGCTGATTCGGTGATCTCAAGATTGATAAGATCGGGAGTTATGCCGTACTCCTTCATTATCTTTATATAGTCCCTTGCAAGCTGCTTATTGGCGCACTGGACTACGGAAAGGTTGACCTCGATATAGCTTATACCGTACTGTTTGAGGTCGTTTTGGTTCAGGAAACGGCATACCTTTCTGAACACCGTTTCTCCTATCTGCAGGATAGTGCCGTTGCTTTCAGCAGTTTCTATAAATGCTCCGGGAGGAATGAGAGCATTGTCCTTGTCACGTATTCTTACCAACGCCTCGGCTGCCGTAAATCGGTTCAGCTTGGTGGAATAGATAGGCTGATACCAGACCTCTAATCGGTCATTATCCAAAGCGTCAAGAATGAGCTGTTCAATTTCTCTCTTGCGGTTGAGCTTTTCGGCGATCTTGCCGTTTACCTCCACAAAGCGGTTTTCATACAGCTTATCATCGCAGTTTTGCTTTGCGTAACGGATAAGATGCAGAAGATCTTCGGGGCTTGTAGCAAGGGAGGAATCGGGAACAAATATCCAATAAGGGGAAATGAACACTCCGCTGTTTTTGCCCCAGCCCTGTTCAAAACGCTCCCTGACGGAGTTCATGACGCTTATTCCCTTTTCGCCCTCGGGCAGAATAAGAACCATTTCACTGCCTGTATTGTTAAAAGCGTACAAGTCGGGGAAACTGATGAGAAACTTTGACGCTTCGCCCAGGATCTCTTCTTCAAGCTCCGCATTCATAGCCTTGTAGGAGGAATGCTCCAATACTATAACAAGGGCGGAGAACTTGCTGTCAGCTTCATAGAGCTGCTTTGTGTACTGCAAAAATGCGCCGTGGTTGAAAAGTCCTGTGCGCTTGTCTATGTTGTTTACGGGATTTTCCAGAATGAGGTACAGCACCAGCATATCTATGGAATTGGCAAATCCCACCAAAAGAAGATCGGGTCGGAAAAACTGCGCTATTGCTGCCACAAGCCACACGCTTATCCAGACAAAAGCGGCAAAGCGTCTCTTTTTCTCGATTTTTTTCCTCTGCTTTATCACCACCGCTACGGTGAACAATATGGTAAAGAGCGCAAAGACGTAGGTAGCGTAGTCGGAAGGTCCGTAGGAATATATTACCTTATTGACAGGGTCGTCAAAATAATGAATGGGAAGTATGTAGATAAAGGCTATGGCTATTACCATAAATGTGCCGTAGCTCAGGCTTATTCTGTAAAACTCCGACTTTTTGGAATACACATCAGTCAGAATATACAGCAGCGCAAAATAAGCGAGCATACCGAGAGACGCAAGATAAGACTTGCAGACACCGTCTACCAGTAATGTCGGGAGAGAATCCCTGTATCGGATAACTATACAGGAAGTAATATCGAGCGTAATATTTACAAATGTTATAACAAATGAATTCCAAAAGGCTTTAACGGTGTTGAGTGTAATGGTTCTTTGGCTTTTATAAAAATAAAACAGCACCATCATCACAGCAAGACCGCAGCACTGAACTTGAATGGGCATTTTTATATCACCTGCGTTTTTTTGTAGTTATTACCATTATATAATTGTTTTGGGCATTTGTCAAGCTATTTAAAAGGGCAAATACTCTTGACAAACATCATTATCAATAGTATAATAAAAAGAAATATATTAAAATTCAAAAAAATATGAATATTACGAATATGAGGTGAAGCAGTGGCAAGTGAAAGAATGACAGTGGCTGCCGCCATGGTAAAGGCTCTTGAACAGGAAGGGATAAAGCACATCTTCGGCTATCCGGGAGCGGCAATATGCCCCTTTTTTGACGAACTGATCAAATCGGATATACAGAATATTCTTGTAAGACATGAAGCAAACAGCGGTCATGCCGCGGCAGGCTATGCAAGGATCATGGGAAAGCCCGCAGTGTGCGCGGCTACATCGGGTCCGGGCGCTACCAACCTGATAACCGCAATAGCTACCGCCCATATGGACAGCGTTCCCCTGATCGCCATTACCGGACAGGTGGTAAGCAGTCAGATAGGCAGAGACGCTTTTCAGGAAGCGGATATAACGGGAGCTTCCGAGCCTTTTGTCAAGCATAGCTTTCTTGTAAAGGACAAAAACGTTATAGCCGAGGTCATTAAAAAAGCCTTTTATATTGCGGGAACAGGCCGTCCGGGTCCCGTACTTATAGACGTTCCCATGGATATTCAAAAGCAGGAGATAGATTTTGAATATCCCGAAACTGTGGAGATACGCTCATACAAGCCAAGCGTATCGGGCAATAAATTGCAGATACGCAAGGCGGCGGAGGCTGTCAAGAACAGCAGAAAACCTCTTATCTGCGCAGGAGGCGGTATTTTTACGGCAGGAGCTGTTGGGGAGCTTTTACAGCTTTCCGAAAAGTGCGATATTCCTGTTATTTCCACTATGATGGGTATTGGTGCAATACCTACCGAGCATAAAAACTATTATGGCATGCTGGGCGTTTTCGGTGTGGAGACTGCCAAGCTGGCTTTGCAGGAAAGCGACCTTGTTATAGCTTTGGGAGCAAGAATGAGCGACCGCTCGGTCACTTCCCTTTTGCCTTTTAACGACACTGTTGTGATCCATATAGACGTTGACCCTGCGGAGATAGGAAAAAATTCTCCCGTCAACATTCCCATAGTGGGCGATGTCAAGAAAGTCCTGGAACAGCTTCTGACCGAGCTTGGGGAGATGAAGCATGAGGAATGGCAGGACATGCTTTACCGCAATAAATTGGAATGCAGGGAAAAGAACAGAGCGGAGGACAACTGCGCCGAGCATGTAAGCCCCAAGCATTTTGTAAAGACCTTGTGCAAGCATTTGCCCGACAAATGCGCGGTATGCTCAGATGTAGGCTCGAATCAGATCTGGGCGGCGAACAATGTGGTGCTGACCGATCAGGGCAGATTTTTCACCTCGGGCGGCATGGGTACAATGGGCTACGCTTATCCCGCCGCTGTGGGCGTTAAGGTCGCGGAGCCTGACAGAGAGGTTGTGGCTCTGAGCGGTGACGGCAGCTTCCAGATGTCATTTATGGAGCTGGCAACGGCGGTCCAGCACGGCATAAACGTCAAGGGCGTTGTTTTTGTCAACAACTATTTAGGAATGGTAAGAGAGTATCAGGACAAGAACTTTGAGGGCAGAAGAACCATGGTTGACCTTAGCGGAAGCCCCGATTTCTCCAAAATAGCCGAGGCATACGGCATCAAGAGCGAAACTGTTTCAAAGGACAGCGACGTTGAGAGCGCCGTAAAGAAAATGATAGAGACCGACGAACCGTATCTCTTGCAGGTAATGGTTGACAGAACGGAAAGATCCCTTATAGAATAAGGCGGGAAAGGAAAAGATATGAAACACACTATTTCAATTTTAGTTGAAAATAATGCGGGCGTGTTGGCAAGAATTTCCGGTCTTTTCGCCCGCCGCGGATTCAACATATACAGCCTTGCCGTTGGTGTTACCGACGACGAGACCGTTTCCAGAGTGACTATCGTTGCGGACGGAGACGACTATACACTTGAACAGATAGAAAAGCAGCTCAATAAGCTGATAGACGTTATCAAGGTGCGCACCGTCAAGCCCGACGAGCTTTTGCAGAGAGAATTGGTGCTTGTAAAAGTCAGCTGCACCGCGGCGCAAAGGCATGAGCTGATCTCAATAGCAAAAATAACCCAGGCGAAAATTTCCGATATTTCCATTGATTCTATGACCTTGGAGCTGTCGGACTGCGAATCAAGGCTTGAAAAATTCCAGGAGCTTCTGCGCCCTTACGGCATAAAGGAAGTTGTCCGCACGGGAACTATCGCTATACAAAAGGGTTCTGCGGCTTTGAGAGCATAACGTTCGTTTTAAAATGTATTTACGGTCGGACGACCCAATTCATAAAAAAAGTAACAAAAGGAGAAAACTATTATGGCAAAGCTTTATCATCAGGAAGACTGCAATCTGTCACTTTTAGACGGAAAGAAAGTTGCAATTATCGGTTACGGCAGCCAAGGACACGCTCACGCCCTTAACCTTAAGGACAGCGGCGTTGACGTTATCATCGGACTGTATGAGGGCAGCAAGTCCTGGGCAAAGGCTGAAAAGGCAGGCTTTAAGGTAATGACTGCCGCTGACGCAGCAAAGGCAGCAGACATCATTATGATCCTTATCAACGACGAGCGTCAGGCTGATATGTACAAGGAGAGCATCGCTCCCAACCTTACTGCGGGAAAGGCTGTCGCATTCGCTCACGGCTTCAACATTCACTTTGGTCAGATCAAGCCCCCTGCTGACGTTGACGTAATTATGATCGCACCTAAAGGACCCGGACACACCGTTCGTTCCGAGTATACCATAGGCAGAGGTGTTCCCTGTCTGGTTGCCGTTCATCAGGACGCTACCGGCAGAGCTATGGACGTCGCCCTTGCTTATGCGGCAGGTATTGGCGGTTCGAGAGCGGGCGTTCTTGAAACTACCTTTAAGATGGAGACCGAGACCGATCTGTTCGGTGAGCAGTGCGTACTTTGCGGCGGCGTTACCGCTTTGATGAAGGCAGGATTTGAGACCTTGGTCGAAGCAGGCTACGATCCTCAGAACGCTTACTTTGAGTGCATTCACGAGATGAAGCTTATTGTTGACCTTATCTACAAGGGCGGCTTCGGAATGATGAGATATTCAATTTCCGACACTGCTGAATTCGGCGATTATGAGATCGGAAAGAGACTTATCACCGAGGATACAAAGAAGGAAATGAAGAAGGTTCTGGGCGAGATCCAGGACGGTACTTTTGCGCGCAACTGGATCATGGAGAACAAAATGGGAAGATCTCACTTCAACGCTTGCAAGAGGATCGAGAGCGAGCATCAGTTGGAGCAGGTAGGCGCTGAAATTCGCAAGCTGTATGCTTGGAATGAGGACGGAGAGAAGTCTATTGATGAGATCGCTGACGCTAAGTTTGGCAATTGATCTTGGGTGACTGTTTTACATTCTAAAAAATTTAAGGGGCTGTGGAAAGACAGCCCCTTTATTTTTATATAATATGTCATTTCTTGTATCGGATAAATTCGACAACAAACAAAACTCCCGCAAGAAACAGGGCGCACCCCAGCCCTGTATAGAAAAAAGCGATAAAGAAATCGGGAAATACCCCAAAGGCTCTCAACCCTATACCTCCGCCCATCATAATTGCCATAATAATGTAGGCTTTCAGGTAGAAGAAGTTCCAGAAAGGGCGGAAGTCCTCCTCATAACCTTTGATACGTTTGATATGCTTTCTTGTCATTCTGTAAAACATTTCGCCGAACAGCAAAAAACTACTGCCGACAAGACTGACAGAACTATGATATACCAAAATATTTCAATTACTCTG
>JAAVIE010000099.1 GCA_014799325.1 Oscillospiraceae bacterium | reverse complement strand
GTGAGGAGAATGGAGAGAAGGTGAGAGATATCAGGATCAAGTACAATTTTGTGGGGGAGATTTAAAGGATAACTAATCAGTGACGGCTTTGGGCGGAGAATTTCTATGTGTCCTTATGCGAGTATAGACCGAATTTAAAAAAGCGTCAGAATTTCCTACGGAAATTCTGACCGGTTCCGAAAATGAAGAGGAGCGGCGCTTGCGGCGCGGAGCTTCATTTTCGGAATTTTTAAATTCTTTTTTAAATCAGGGAATTACCACCGGCTTTTCTGAAAGAGACCAAATTAGCACAACATTCCTGAGAGAAAATAGAGAAGATATTTTGCTAAAATTTTCAAAAACCCCTTGACATTGGAAAAATTTTGAGTTATACTATTATACTGTATCATAATGGATGTATATATATTTCAGCAGGTTTTAAATACCGGCAAGACCCGACAAAAACCGCTGAAATACTGCATCAGGTTGAATTATTAAGGAGTGATAGAGCCAATGGTAAATGTCAAGGATGTGCAGTTTGGCAAAACCACCAGAAAGAGCTTTTCAAAAATCGATGAAGTTCTGGAGATGCCCAATCTTATCGAAATTCAGAAAAAGTCCTATCAGTGGTTTCTCGACGAAGGTATCAAGGAGGTATTCAACGACGTTGCGTCAATTACCGATTCCAACGGCAAGCTGACTTTGAGCTTTGTTGATTACACTATCGACGATACCCCAAAGTACACCATCAGTGAATGTAAGGAGCGTGATGTTACTTACGCCGCCCCCATGCGTGTCAAGGCGCGCCTTAAAAATGAGGAGACGGGCGAAATTACCGAGAACATTATTTTCATGGGCGACTTTCCGCTTATGACCGACAGCGGCACCTTTGTCATCAACGGCGCGGAAAGAGTTATTGTTTCGCAGTTGGTGCGTTCCCCCGGCGTTTACTACGGCTTTGACTATGATAAGACGGGCAAGAAGCTGTTCAGATCCACAGTTATCCCCAACAGAGGCGCGTGGCTGGAGTATGAAATGGACAGCAACGATGTTTTCTATGTCCGTATCGACAAAAACCGTAAGATCCCCGCTACTACTCTTATCCGTGCTTTGGGAAAAGGCACAGACGACGATATTATCGACCTCTTCGGCGAGGACGAGCGTATCCGTCAGACCATTACAGAGAAGGACACCACCAAGAACACCGAGGAAGCGCTCCTTGAAGTGTACAAGAAGCTCCGCCCCGGCGAGCCTCCTACAGTGGAATCCGCGCAGAACCATTTGAACGCCCTTTTCTTTGACGCAAAGCGCTACGACCTTTCCCGCTTCGGAAGATACAAGTACAACAAAAAGCTTGGCATAGCTTCCAGAATTTCCGGACAGAAGCTTGCAGCCCCCGTTATCAACCCCATGACAGGCGAGATCATGGCTGAAGAGGGCGAATTTTTGAAGTTCGACAAGGCGCAGGAGATCGAGCAGGCAGGCGTTATGGAGGTTATCCTCTCCGTTGAGGATAAGGAGATCAAGGTAATAGGCAACGGAATGGTTGACATCAAGCCTTATCTTCCCGACGGCATCGATCCTCTTGATTACGGCATTAACGAAAAGGTAAGCTTCCCTGTTTTAAAGGAAATTCTCGATACCGTTGAGTCCGACGAGGATCTTAAAAATGCACTTGCAGAAAATGCAGACAAGTTAGTTCCCAAGCATATTATTATTGACGATATTTTTGCTACTGTAAGCTATTTCATAAACCTTTGCGAAGGCGTGGGCGACATTGACGATATCGACCACCTTGGCAACAGAAGAATACGTTCCGTAGGCGAGCTGCTCCAGAACCAGTTCAGGATCGGTTTTGCGCGTATGGAAAGAGTTATCCGTGAGAGAATGGGACTTCAGTCTCAGGAAAAGGAAAAGGTATCTCCCGGAAGCCTTATCAATATCAGACCTGTTGTGGCAGCTATCAAGGAGTTCTTCGGCTCCTCCCCTCTGTCACAGTTCATGGATCAGAATAACCCCTTGGCAGAGCTTACTCATAAGAGACGTCTTTCCGCATTGGGTCCCGGCGGTCTGTCCCGTGACAGAGCGGGATTTGAGGTACGTGACGTACACTACTCCCACTACGGAAGAATGTGTCCTATCGAGACCCCCGAAGGCCCTAACATCGGACTTATTTCCTATCTTGCATCTTTTGCAAGGATCAACGAATACGGCTTTATTGAAGCTCCCTACCGCAGAGTAGACAAGGAGACCGGTGTTGTTACAGACGAAGTTGTTTATATGACTGCCGATGTGGAGGATCTCTACATCGTGGCGCAGGCAAACGAACCCCTTGACAAAGAAGGACACTTTATGCGTCCTCGTGTTACCGCCCGTCACAGAGATGAAATTCTCGAGGTTGCCAAGGAAAAGGTAGACTATATGGACGTATCGCCCCGAATGATGGTTTCCGTGGCTACCGCAATGATACCCTTCCTCGAAAACGATGACGCCAACCGTGCGCTGATGGGCGCAAACATGCAGCGCCAGGCAGTGCCCCTTATGGTGACACAGAACCCTGTCGTTGGTACAGGCATGGAGTACAAGGCGGCTGTTGACTCGGGCGTCTGCGTTCTTGCAAAGGAAGACGGCGTTGTTACCCGTGTTACCGCTGACAGCGTTACTATCTATTCCGAAGCTGACGGCAAGGATCACAAGTACGAGCTTATCAAATTCAAGCGTTCCAACCAGGGAACATGTATAAATCAAAGACCTATTGTTCACAAGGGCGAGACTGTTAAGAAGGGCGATGTTATTGCCGACGGCCCCGCTACCAGCAACGGCGAGATCTCTTTGGGCAAAAACGCTCTCATCGGCTTTATGACATGGGAGGGCTACAACTACGAGGACGCCGTACTTATCAACAAGAAAATGGTGTTCGACGACGTGTACACCTCCATTCACATTGAGGAACACGATCTTGAATGCCGTGACACTAAATTAGGCCCCGAGGAAATTACAAGAGAGATCCCCAATGTGGGCGAGGACGCTCTGAAAGACCTGGACGAAAGAGGAATTATCCGTATCGGCGCGGAAGTTCACGCAGGAGATATCCTTGTAGGTAAGGTAGCCCCCAAGGGCGAGGCGGATCTTACCGCAGAAGAAAGACTGCTCCGTGCGATCTTCGGCGACAAGGCGAGAGACGTCCGCGATAACTCTCTCCGTGTTCCTCACGGCGAAAGCGGCGTAGTTGTTGACGTCAAGGTATTTGACAGAGCCAACTGCAGCGAGCTTGCAGCAGGCGTAAATATGGTAGTCCGCTGCTATATCGCACAAAAGAGAAAGATCAGCGTAGGAGACAAAATGGCGGGTCGTCACGGAAATAAGGGCGTCGTTTCCCGCATTCTTCCACAGGAGGATATGCCTTTCCTGCCTGACGGCACTCCCCTCGATATAGTTCTGAACCCCTTGGGCGTACCTTCACGTATGAACATCGGACAGGTTCTTGAAGTTCATTTGGGCTATGTTGCAAGAGCGCTGGGCTGGAAGGTAATGACCCCTGTATTTGACGGCGTTCATGAGGATAATATACGCGATCTGTACCATAAGGCTCATGAAGAGAGGGATACCCTTGCAGGCAAGGACGGTCCCGGACTCGACTTCACCAAGCTGCCCTGGATAGACGACTGCAAGACACAGCTCACAGACGGAAGAACAGGCGAGAAGTTTGAATCTCCCGTTACTGTCGGATATATGTATTATCTTAAGCTCCACCACCTGGTTGACGACAAGATCCACGCCCGTTCCACAGGTCCTTACTCGCTGGTAACACAGCAGCCTTTGGGCGGTAAGGCGCAGTTCGGCGGTCAGCGTTTCGGTGAAATGGAGGTTTGGGCGCTGGAGGCTTACGGCGCCGCATACACATTGCAGGAGATCCTGACAGTGAAGTCAGACGATATTGTCGGACGTGTAAAGACCTATGAGGCTATTGTAAAGGGCAACGACGTTCCCAATCCGGGCGTTCCCGAATCCTTTAAAGTCCTTGTTAAGGAACTGCAGTCACTTGGTCTTGATGTCAAGGTGCTTGACAAGGATCAGGAGGAGATCGACCTAAAGCAGACCTTTGACGATGACGACGAGGTGGGAATGGTCGACGCAGGCGACTTCGAGTATGTTGCCGATGAGAACGAGCTTGATTCTGCCTACATCACCGAGGACGGTCTTGATGACGGTCTTGAAGATGGCCCTTACGGCAGCGATGATTACGATGATGACGAGGACTTCTCCGAAGATGATTTCGCGGTAGATGATGACTCCGACGAGTAAGCGGCATATATTGCTTTTCCGCTTGCTTTTCGGCAAAAACCGAACGACCTGCAAAGCTTTACAGGTTTTGAATTTACAGAAACGAGGTTATCAAATTGTCAGATAATGTTTTTGAGTCAATAAAAATCGGTCTTGCTTCACCCGAACAGATCAGAAAATGGAGCTACGGCATCGTTACCCGCCCCGAAACCATAAATTACCGCACACAGAAGCCCGAAAAGGACGGCCTATTCTGCGAAAGGATATTCGGACCTACCCGTGACTGGGAGTGCGCCTGCGGTAAATACAAAAAGATAAGATTTAAGGGAAAGACCTGCGAACGCTGCGGAGTTGAAGTTACCCGCAGCAAGGTAAGACGCGAGCGTATGGGCAGCATTGAGCTGGCTGCGCCTGTGTCACATATCTGGTATTTCAGAGGTACTCCCTCACGTATAGGTCAGATGCTTGACATTTCCCCCAAGAGATTGGAGGAGGTACTGTATTTCACAAAATATATCGTTACCGATCCCGGAGAGGCCGCTAACGTTCTTGTAAAAGGACAGCTCCTTTCCGAAAAGGAATACAACGATATGAGAGAGCGTTACGAGGACGATTTCAGCGCAGGCATGGGCGCGGAAGCTATCAAGACCTTGCTGGAGGAGATCGACCTTGACAAGCTTTCCGAGGAGCTGAAGTCCGAGCTGGAGGGCTCACAGGGTCAGAAGAGACTGAAGCTGCTGAAAAGGCTAGACGTTGTTGAAGCCTTCAGACAGAGCGGAAACCGTCCTGAATGGATGATCTTAGACGTTATCCCCGTTATCCCTCCCGATATCCGTCCTATGGTACTGTTGGACGGCGGACGTTTTGCCACCTCCGACCTTAACGATCTTTACAGACGTGTTATCAACAGAAACAACCGTCTTAAGAGAATGATGGAGCTGAAAGCCCCCGATATAATCGTAAGAAACGAAAAGCGCATGCTGCAGGAAGCCGTTGACGCCCTTATCGACAACGGCAGACACGGCAGAGCGGTAACAGGCCCCTCCAACAGACCTCTCAAATCCCTTTCCGATATGCTTAAGGGTAAGCAGGGACGTTTCAGACAGAACCTGCTGGGCAAGCGTGTTGACTACTCCGGACGTTCCGTTATCGTTGTAGGCCCCGATCTGAGAATGGATCAGTGCGGTCTGCCCAAGGAAATGGCTATCGAGCTGTTCAAGCCCTTTGTTATGAAAGAGCTTGTGACACGCGGCAAGGCAAACAACATAAAGAGCGCAAGGAAAATGGTGGACCGCGCCAACGACGAGGTCTGGGATGTTCTTGAAGATGTTATCAAGGATCACCCCGTACTGCTGAACCGCGCGCCTACACTGCACAGACTGGGTATCCAGGCATTCTCCCCCGTATTGGTAGAGGGAAGAGCTATCAAGCTGCATCCTCTCTGCTGTACCGCATTTAACGCAGACTTTGACGGAGACCAGATGGCAGTCCACCTCCCCCTGTCTAAGGAAGCGCAGAACGAGGCAAGAACGCTGATGCTTGCCGCAAAGAACCTGCTTAAGCCCTCTGACGGCCGCCCTGTTACCGTTCCTACACAGGACATGGTGCTGGGTTCTTACTACCTTACCATAGATAAGGCGGGAGAAAAGGGCGAAGGCGGAATCTACCGCGACTTCAATGAAGCGCTTATGGCGTTCCAGAACGGCGATATCACAGTTCACTCCGCTATCAAGGTGCGCAACACCAAGATCGTGGGCGAAGAAACTGTTTCAAAGATAATCGACACTACTGTCGGCAAGATAATCTTCAATGAGCATATTCCCCAGGATCTGGGCTTTGTTGACCGTTCCGACCCCGAAAATGCCGTAAAGCTTGAAATAAGCTTCAAAGTCGGCAAAAAGCAGTTGGGTCAGATCATCGACAAGTGCATAAAGGTACACGGCCCTGTAATTACCGCTCAGATGCTTGACAGGATCAAGGCGTTGGGATACAAGTATTCTACAAAATCAGCGATCACCGTTGCGGTGTGTGACGCGTCGATCCCTCCCCAGAAAAAGAAGCTGCTGGAGGAAGCAGACGAGGAGATCCAGGTGATAAACGACGATTATCAGATGGGCTTTATCTCCAATCAGGAGCGTAAAAACGCAGTTCTTACCGTATGGAACAGAACTACCGACGAGGTATCAAATGCGTTGACCGCTAACCTTGACCAATACAACCCAATATTTATGATGGCTGACTCGGGAGCCCGTGGTTCTGCCAGCCAGATCAAACAGCTTGCAGGTATGAGAGGACTTATCGCAAATACCTCGGGCGAAACCATTGAAATTCCTATCAGAGCTAACTACCGTGAGGGTCTGAACGTTTTGGAATACTTCATTTCCTCCAGAGGCGCAAGAAAGGGCTTGGCTGATACCGCGCTGAGAACCGCCGACTCGGGTTATCTGACCAGACGTCTTGTTGACGTTTCACAGGAAGTTATCATCAGAATGGACGACTGCGGAACTGACGAGGGTATCGAGGTTTATGAGATCGTAGAAGGCAAGCGTGTGATCGAGCCGCTGTCCGAAAGACTTGTGGGACGTTTCCTGCTCCACGATCTGTATGACGATAAGGGCAACTTAGTAATGTCAAAGGATAAGCTGCTGAACGATGATGACGCTCAGAAGATAGCAGCGACAGGCGTTACCAAGATAAAGATCCGTTCGGTGCTGGGCTGCAAGGCTGAACACGGCGTATGCGCAAAGTGCTACGGTCACTCCCTTGCAAACGGCAATCCTATTCAGATAGGCGAGGCTGTTGGTGTAATCGCGGCGCAGTCCATAGGCGAACCCGGTACACAGCTCACCATGAGAACCTTCCACACCGGTGGTATCGCATCGGCTGAAGATATTACACAGGGTCTCCCCCGTGTCGTTGAACTTTTCGAGAGCAGACAGCCCAAGAACAGCGCGATCCTGTCAAGAAACGCAGGTACCGTTCATATAGAGGAGATCAAGAAAGCAAGACACGTTTTTGTCACCTCAGAGGACGGCGAGGTAGCTGACTATACGGTACCTTTCGGTTACAGAATGAGAGTTGATGAAGGGGATCACATTGAAAAGGGCGAGTCCATTACCGAAGGCTCTATCAATCCTCACGATATTCTTGAAGTTATCGGTGAAGAAGCAGTGCAGAACTACATCATTTCCGAGGTACAGAAGGTTTACCGCTTACAGGGTGTTGACATCAACGACAAGCACATCGAGGTCATTATACGCCAGATGATGAGAAAGGTGAAGATCGAAACTCCCGGCAGCTCTTATCTGCTTCCCGGCGCAGTTGTTGACAAGAACGAGTATGCAAGGATCGTCAAGGGCTTGGAGGAACGCCGCGAGAACGGCGAGGACATCGAGATGCCCACTACGACACCTGTTATACTTGGTATCACAAAGGCTTCTCTGGCTACGGACAGCTTCCTTGCTGCCGCTTCATTCCAGGAGACAACGAGGGTTCTTACCGATGCTGCTATTCACGGCAAGGTTGACCCGCTGCTGGGATTGAAGGAGAATGTTATTATTGGTAAGCTTATTCCCGCGGGTACGGGTATGGGCAGCGGCGATCATCATGAGGCTGCGGGAGCATCTGAGGTTGTTGCCGAGGAAGCTTGATTTTTCTGAAAGGTTAATAAATATTAAATGCCGCTCATTGATTGGGCGGCATTTTTGTGTAGAGAGGCTGTAAAGACTGCCACATATTGAATTATTAAAAAACAACACATGATCCGATAAAAATTAAAGTTTTGGCAAATCCTGCCGATAATAATTATGAGAAAGTATACCCTTCACATCGCTGCAAAGGAGGAATTTTGATGAACGGCATCAACACATCAATAAATAATGCAATAAACCGCTACCGTCAAGCAAACAGCGGTTTTAAAAACACGGCACTTGATACAAAAAGCCAAGTTCAGCAGGTTTCCTCCGGGAACACCGCCGAAATACAGAACAGAAGCTTTGACGGATTTGAAAAAATATCACAAGCCTACGGAACGGCAAATCAGAATTACAGTAAGAGCAATTATGTCAACTCCGCCCAAATCAGTTCCCCTTGGGAAAACATAAGAAGATATGACGGCTTTGATCCCGCTTACAGTACAACAAGCGGTTATAAAACCAAACAGTCCGCCAACGCCGACAAGGTGGATCATTACCCATGTGAAAGCGACGAGAGCAAAAAAGCCAAAGAGCTGTCGGACGCTTATGCATATTTCCGAAAAGCAGCAAAATACAACGGCTATACAGTAGTTCAAAGCGGCACGGAAAACAGCCTATATTCCTATGCAATAATGTCGGGGAAAAAGTCAGTCATTATGATAGACCCCGAATTTATGAATACAATAAAAGACGATCCCGAAATGCTGAAAAGATACGCCGACGAGATAGAAACCATGAAAAAGCTCGACAAGCAGTTTGAGAGAAGCTGCAAGCAGCAGGGAAAAAAGATCATTTCAAGGGGTTGGAGGATAGAAAAGGACGGCTCTATCAGCAGCTGGTCGGTGGTGAAAACCGAGAGGAAGGCTAAAAAAGGGTATTTGGAGATGATGAGGGAGACACAGGAGAAGCTGCTGAAAAAGAAGGAGAAAAAGAAAAAAGAGCAGGCGAAGATCGAGGAAAAACGCAGTAAGCAGAGGGAAGAGAAGCTGCGTTTGGAAGGCAAGAAAAAATCTGCTATGAAAGAGGGTATCAAGCGGAAGGTCAGGAAGGCTAAGGTGTATGAGTTTAACAGGATCGTGCCTAAGTCCAATCCCAATAAGATCATCAGCTCGATCTCGGTTTCCTGCGGAAGTTCGCCGTCGCTGCTTGATACGAAAAAATAAAAATCAGAGCAAGTTTCTTGGGAGAGCCGTATAAATTAGCACAACATTTCTAAGAGCGGGTTTCCACTCTCACAACTGCTCTGATAGCACAAGT
>JAAVIE010000098.1 GCA_014799325.1 Oscillospiraceae bacterium | reverse complement strand
TTAATTTTAATATTGACCATAATAGCAATAATTCCTTTCTATCATTCCTTGATAATAGCACCGAATTTGCACTTGCTCATACAAGCACCGCACTTGATGCACTTTGAGGGATCGATCTTGTGAGGTTCTTTTACAGTGCCGCTGATAGCGCCTGCAGGACAAGCCCTTGCACAAGCAGTACAGCCCTTGCACTTATCTTCAACGATCTTGTATTGCAGCAGGTGAGTACATACGCCTGCGGGACATTTTTTGTCAACAACGTGTGCAAGATATTCGTCCTTAAAGTAGCGGAGTGTGGAAAGAACAGGGTTGGGAGCAGTCTGTCCCAAGCCGCAGAGGGAATTGTTCTTGATGTAGTAGCAAAGCTTTTCCATCTTGTCCAAATCTTCCAATGTGCCGTTGCCGCTGGTGATCTTATGAAGCATTTCGTAAAGACGCTTTGTACCGATACGGCAGGGAGTACATTTACCGCAGGACTCGTCAACGGTGAATTCGAGGAAGAACTTGGCGATATCAACCATACAGTTGTCCTCGTCCATAACGATAAGTCCGCCAGAACCCATCATAGAGCCGATAGCAATAAGGTTATCATAGTCGATCTTAACGTCAAGATGCTCGGTAGGGATACATCCGCCCGAAGGTCCGCCTGTCTGAGCTGCCTTGAACTTCTTTCCGTTGGGGATACCGCCGCCGATCTCGTAAACGATCTCACGGAGAGTTGTACCCATAGGAATTTCAACAAGTCCTGTGTTGTTGATCTTGCCGCCCAAAGCGAATACCTTGGTACCCTTGGACTTTTCGGTACCCATTGACGCAAACCAATCTGCACCCTTTAAAATGATCTGAGGAATGTTAGCATAGGTTTCAACGTTGTTCAAAACTGTAGGACGCTGGAACAAGCCCTTTTCAGCAGGGAAAGGAGGACGGCAGCGAGGCTCACCTCTTTTACCTTCAATAGAGGTCATAAGTGCTGTTTCTTCACCGCATACAAATGCGCCTGCGCCAAGACGGATTCCGAGGTCAAAGTCAAAGCCCTTACCGAATATGTTCTTGCCCAAAAGTCCGTACTCTCTCGCCTGATCAATTGCGATCTGCAAACGCTTAACAGCGATAGGATACTCAGCACGAACATATACATAGCCCTGAGTAGCTCCGATAGCGTAGCCTGCAATAGCCATAGCTTCAATTACAACGTGAGGGTCGCCTTCAAGAACTGAACGGTCCATAAATGCGCCGGGGTCGCCTTCGTCGGCGTTGCAGCATACATATTTCTGACCACCGTCCTGAACTATGGTGCGAGCCAGCTGCCACTTTTTGCCTGTGGGGAAACCTGCGCCGCCTCTGCCTCTCAGACCGGAATCCAAAACAGTCTGGATAACCTGCTCGGGGGTCATTTCGTTCAGAACCTTTGCCAAAGCCTGATAGCCGTCCAAAGCTATGTATTCGTCGATATTTTCGGGATTGATAACGCCGCAGTTACGGAGAGCAACGCGGTGCTGCTTTTTGTAGAAGTTGGTGTCGTTCAAGGGCTTGATACCGTTTTCTGTAACAGTTTCCTTATAAAGCAAGTGTTCAACGATTCTGCCCTTTAAGAGATGCTCAGATACGATCTCGGGAATGTCTTCTTCCTTAACAGCGGAATAGAAGCAGCCCTCGGGATATACGATCATGATAGGACCTAAAGCGCAAAGACCGAAACAGCCTGTTCTGACTACCTCGACTTCTTCTTCAAGACCGTTTTTCTTGATTTCCTCATGAAGTCTGTCTATAATGGCAGGACTTCCGGAGGAAGTACAGCCTGTACCACCACAGACCAAAACTTGAGAACGATACATAAATTTCTTCCTCCTGATTTACTTATTGTCGATTGTGTATTCGGAAACTACCTTGCCTCCGATAATATGCTCTTCAACTACCCTTTTAGCCTTTTCGGGAGTCATTTTAACATAGGTAACTTTGCCGTCCTTGGGAGTGGTAACTTCAACTACGGGCTCCAAACTGCAAAGTCCTATGCAGCCCATGAGAGTTACGGAAACTCCGTGGAGCTTATGCTCCTGAACAGTGTCGGAAAAAGCTGTAACAACAGGGCGCGCGCCTGCATTGATACCGCAGGTAGCCATACCTACAACTATCTTTGTTTCGGCATGAGCCTCGTTGCGCAGATCCAGCTGGCTCTGCAGCTTTTCCTTAATTGCCTGAAGATCTTCTAAGGTTTTCATATAGCAATTATCCTTTCAAAAAATTCTGTTTTGGTTCAAATCATCTGTGTTTTCTTTTAAATATGCTTTAACGAAATTGGAAATTTCCGAATTGTTTATGGGAATATTTCCGATCATCTCTTTTATTTCTTTTGTGTTCAGTGTAAAGCTTTCGCCGTCAACCTCATAAGTATAAACAAAATCAACATCAGTACAGCAGAAGATCAGCGATTCTATGGTTGCATTGATATCACCAAGAGGAGCGCGGCAAGGACTGTCTAATATGTAAGCTGAGGTGATCTCCGTGCCATGTCCTATTGACGAGGATATTTTAAACCGACCGCCTGTTTTCTCGGCGCTTTCTTTAAAAAGAGGAATGCCGTAGCCGCCGTGTTTATTTTTGCCCTTATTCTTGGTATTTTCGTAAGCCCTAACATCAAAGCCGCTGCCATTATCCTTAACAGTAACTGTAAGTAAATTGTCAAATGTGCTTATGTTCACATAAATATGAACAAGTGACGCATTGGCTTTAATACTGTTTTGAACAATGTCCAAAATATTCAGAGAAATCTCATTAAGCTCTATTTTATCGGGCATTATTCATATTTTGCCAAAATATCGCGGAGTTCTTTTTCGTCTCCTGTAAGTCTGCCGTAAACATCATCATTTACAGTCATAACGGGAGCAAGTCCGCAAGCGCCGATACAACGGCAGTCCTGAAGTGAAAACTTTCCGTCGTCGGTAATTCCGCCGCTGGTAACACCCAAGATCTGCTGAAGCTTGTTGAAAACATCGCCTGAGCCTTTAACGTAGCAGGCAGTACCCAAGCATACGGAAATTCTGTACTTTCCTTTGGGATTCAGCGAGAACTGCGAATAGAAGGTTGAAACGCCGTATACCTTCTCCAAGGGAATGTTCATTTCTCTGGCAATAATTTCCTGCACTTCAATAGGGAGATAGCCGTAAATTTCCTGAGCCTTCTGGAGAACAGGCATAAGAGCGCCCGAATCATCAGAATGTTCAGCAATAACAGCTTTCAGCTCGTTTTCCTGCTCCTCGGTTCCGGAGAAGGCAACGATACATTTCTTTTGAGCCATTTGAGGTCCTCCTTAATTTTTAATGTAATCGGGCATAATATGGTTTCAGCCCGATTTTGTCAAATATCAATGACGATTACATCAATATGTCAATTATAACACATAAGATGTCAAAAATCTATAAATATTGAAAATTACCATAAGCAGAAAATATTTAAGTATTTTTGTGCATTGTGTAAAAATATGTACAAAAAAAGTATAGATTAGTTAGAAGTGTTTGACATTTTGATTAATAAATGGTAAAATAACAGAGGTACTGAAATATTTTATTTTCAGATTATTACAGATAATTATAATGGAGGCAATTTTTATATGAGTTGGTTTGACAAATCTGCATTTTATCACATTTATCCTTTGGGCTTCTGCGGCTGCCCCGAGGCGAACGATTTTACAAGTGAGCCTGAGCATAGAATTTTGAAGGTTCTTGACGCTATTCCTCATATCAGGGAGTGCGGCTTTAACGCAGTATATTTCGGCCCTGTATTTGAATCCTCAAGACATGGCTATGATACCGCCGACTATTTGACGATAGACCGCCGTTTGGGTACAAACGAGGATTTTAAAAAGGTTTGTGACGAGCTTCATAAAAACAATATAAAAGTCGTTCTTGACGGCGTATTTAATCATGTTGGCAGAGATTTCTGGGCGTTCAAGGATGTTCGTGAACATGGCTTCGGCAGCAGATATAAGGATTGGTTCCATGTTCGCGACGGCGGCAGCCCTTACGGCGATCCTTTCTTCTATGAGGGCTGGGAAGGACATTATGAGCTGGTAAAGCTGAATCTCTATAATTCCGATGTTAAGAATTATCTGAAAGACTGCATCACCAAATGGAGAGAAATGTTCGGTATTGACGGTCTGCGGCTCGATGTGGCTTACTGTCTTGAAGAAAACTTTTTGAGAGAGCTGCACGGACACTGCAAGTGGATCGCAGAGGATTTCTGGCTTATGGGCGAGACCCTTCACGGTGACTACAACCGCTGGATGGCTCCCGACAAGCTGGACAGCGTTACCAACTATGAGTGCTACAAGGGCTTGTATTCCAGCTTTAACGATATGAATATGTTTGAGATCGCTCACTCCTTGAACCGTCAGTTTGGAAAGGATCAGTGGTGCTTGTACAGAGGAAAGAATCTTTACTCCTTTGTGGACAACCATGATGTTTCAAGAATCGCCACTATGCTGAAAACCAAGGAGCATCTGAATCCTATTTATTCGCTGTTGTTCACTATGCCCGGAATTCCTTCGGTATATTACGGAAGCGAATACGGCATTGAGGGCGATAAAAAGCATGGTGACGGTGCTTTGCGTTTGCCCTTTGAATTAAAGGCAGACACCGATCTCACAAGACATATCGGCAGATTGGCAAAGCTGAGGACTGAAAGTGATGTGCTGGCTTATGGCAGCTATAACCAGCTCCAGCTTATGAATAAGCAGTATGCCTTTATGAGAGAGCATGACGGCAAGCGTGTTGTTACCGTTCTTAACGTTGAGGGAGCGCCTTTTACTTTCAATCTGAATATTGGCGGAAACTTTACCAACATCTTCACAGGCGAAAAGACAGATCTTAATCATCCGCTGAATTTACCTCCTTACAGCTCGGCTGTTTTTGCAGAGGATTATGAAGTAAAGACTGAACGGCCTGCCGAAAGACCTCATGTTGAGGAGAAACCCCAAGAAGTTAAGCATGTTGAGGAAAGAAACCAAGAAGTTAAGCATATTGAGGAAAAACCTCAAGAAGCACAGCTTGTGGAAGAAAAGCCCAGGGAAGAATTGCCTCAGGAAGAGATTCACACAGAAGAAAAGCGTTGTGAAGAGCATTCTCATATTGCGGACGAAGTACAATGCGAGATCAGCGGCAAGGATTTTGCGGCGTGGCTTATTGACACCTACACAAATCTCCAAAGGATAATTTCTTCCGACGAGCCTAAGAAGGAAGCAGAATATCAGCTGAGAGCAGCTGCCGAAAAGCTTAAAGCAATGGGTGTTGATACCGCCAAGCTTGACAGATAAGCAAAGCAGTAAACTTTATTACCTCCAAAGGAGAAAAAATGGCAGAAATAAAAGCTGTACTTTTTGATATGGACGGCACTGTTCTTGACACCGAAAGGATCCACAAGGAGTGCTGGGAGCAGTCTATGAAAGATATGGGGATAGATTATTCTCCCACTACCTTTTACGATCTGATCGGGCTTAATGATAAAAGCACCATGGATTATTTTAAAGCACACTTTGGTTTTACCGATGAGCAATACGCCAAAATGAGCATTTCAGCTTATGAAAATTCACAAAAATATGCTGATTTAAGGGGAATACCTGTTAAAAAAGGCTTTTTTGAGCTTTCCGATTATCTTTTGGATCATAAGCTGAAAAGAGCCTTGGTTACCTCTTCAATCTGTTCATTTGCTTTACATAATCTGAAAAAGGCAAAAATTGACATTCCCTTTGATGTTGTTATAGGCGGAGATTCCGTTACCGAGGGAAAACCTGCGCCCGAGCCCTTTGCAAAAGCGGCGGAAAAGCTGGGCTTAGATCCAAGTGAGTGTTTAGCCGTTGAGGACAGCGCCAACGGGATTAGATCGGCTCACAGTGCCAATATCAGATGTGTGTATATTAAGGATATGGTTGATATTTCCGATGATGTCAAGACTTTGGCTGATCATAAGGCGGAAAGCTTGGAGGAGATCATCGGCATTCTCAATAAATTAAATTATCAATAACGGAACTGCACCGAGCTTGCAGTATGTATTATGAAAAACAGAAAAAACTATCTGAAAGCGCGCAAAAAACGGTTTATATGGGATATGATCGGCTGGCATTCCGACATTCCGTGCGCTAAATGCGGACAAAAAACCAAGTACCACATTTACAGATATGACGCCTGGTGTTGTACGTCGTGCAATGAATGGCTGGAAAAACCCTGCTCCGATCCAAATTGCCCTATGTGTAGCAAACGACCCGAAACTCCTTATGAAGTATTGTTTATGACGGACACCGAAATCAACAGTGCAGGCAGAAGAAAACAGTGGAGATGTGAAAATTATCGGCATAAGATTGACGGAATGAGGAAGCATAAGAGGAGAAGGGAAGCTATATCGCAGTATGCGGTTTTTCCAGATAAGAAATTAAGAAGTAACCACTAATGGATAGTGTAAACGAATTATTATGCTTTTCGGGAGGTGAGTTATGTCTGAGATATTCACAAAAAAATTTGAGGATTCTTTTGAATATGCCTTCACTCGTCCCGATTTCAGAGGATTTTTATTGAGCAAAAGAAAGACGGCATTTACAGCATTAGCAATGACAGCATTAGCTTATTTTGTTATAATGTTTTTTATCTATGAGATGATGAACAGACATTTTAATATCGCCTTTGCTGTTTTCGGCATTGTTTTGCTGTTTATGTTCTTTGGAGCGTGTTATCCGCTTATCTGTAATATTTTGGCAAAGAGCAGAAATAGGAATAAGACATCTTTTGACGGTTATGGAAGTTTTATACTTGATGTTTTTAATACCTATTTTGAAGAAAGTTTTTTTGAAGGAAATGTTGATTTCAACGATAATGTTTATATTGAAAGCCGTCCCGTAAGCCAAAGATATGATAGCTGTTATGCAGTAAATAACAACTCTTGTATTTGTATTAAGCTCACTAATGGCGTTTTGATAAGCATTTTTGAAATTCGTGCCTCTAAATTCGGCGAAGATAGCAATTCTTCAACTCATGAAGGTTATACATCTGTTTTTTCTGTGGCAGACATTAAGACTTACGGAAGAATAAATTTATGCAATTATGAGCAGAAGGTAAGTCAATTTATCCCCAATAATGAGTTTAAAGTAATAATTGACAGGAGTTCTGCTTATTTTAATTGTGACGATCTTATAAAAGTCTTGGATAGCTGTAATGAAATGGTCAATATTACAGCAGAGGGCGAAAAAGTGTATATTGAGATCGCCGACAAAGGTATTAAATTCAGCGGGATCGGCAAAAGAAAGCTTTTTTCGCAAACAAAATCGGCAGCAGAAAAAGTTTTGCTGATCATGGACATTGTTTATTGCATATCCGAGAAAATGCAGAAAAACATTTAAAGTTTTTAATGGCAGTAACACAACTGTCAAAAAATAATAAAGGAGAAACTAAATTATGCCCCACATCGGAATTAAAATGCTCGCAGGAAGAACCGAGGAGCAAAAGAAAAAGGCTGCCGAGGCAGTCAAGAATGCACTTGCCGAATCTCTCAATATGGGCGATCACTACATCACCGTTACTATTGAGGATTATAACGCGGAGGAGTGGCAGGACGTTTTTAAAAACGAGATAACCGATAAGCCCGAAAAGGTTTATGTTAAGCCCAAATACGATCCCAAAAGCTTGCTTTAATTTATTGGTTATGAAAAATCCCTAAGTTGTTTTATCAGCTTAGGGATTTTTTCTTATTTAGTTGTTATCATCGGCATTGTCGGAGGGATCGCCGCGCCTTGCCTTTTGCGCATAGTAGGCGCCTTTCAGCACGATTTTCGGAGGTGCGAGCCTGGAAACGACCGAAAGCGCTTTGATAGTGCTTTTCGGAAGAATAATTACCTTTCTCTTTAACATCTCTTTAACCGCATATTCTGCAATTTCAGAAGCAGAAGAACCGCTTACTGCAAATTCCGCACCTGCAACCTTGTTAAATTCAGTGGTAACGGGTCCTGGGCAAAGAGCGCCGATATATACTCCGTCTAATTTGGCACGTTTTAATTCTTCACTTATGGCACGGGTAAGCTGCAAAACATAGTTTTTGCTGGCGTAATAGGTGGACATAAGAGGACCTGCCATATATCCCGCTATTGATGAAACGTTCAGGATATAGCCGTGATTTCTCTTGCAAAAGTCCTTTAAAAACAGCTTTGTCAATATATGGACGGCTTTTATATTAACATCAATCATTTGAAGTTCGGTGTCCAAGTCGGTATCGGTAAACTTTCCGAAAAGACCGAAGCCCGCATTGTTGATGAGCATATCAATATTAAGCCCCTTGACATCATTATACAGGGCTATGCAGTCCTCTTTTTTGGATAAATCGTAGGGCAGTGTTTTTACCTTTACATTATAAGCCGCTTTGATTTCCTGTTTAATATCTTCTAATCTATCCTCACGTCTTGCTGTAAGAATAAGGTTAAATCCTCTTTTTGCAAGTTTTTTTGCAATTTCCTCTCCGATCCCTGAGCTTGCGCCTGTAATAAGGGCTATCATTATAACATTACCTCATTTCATTTATTTTAAACCGATATGTGTTTACTTTATTTTTGACAGTTTCTTTTAATATTATAAATTAAAAATCAGAATTTTTCAATAGGAATTAGAATATAGTGAAAAGGAAAATTCGGTTATATTTTTGTAAAATATTCTATATTCGTTTTGTAACCCTTGACTTTTTTTATAAAATGCAATATACTATCTTTTGGCAGTTCGTAACCATCCTGCTGGAGAAATATTCTCAAATCAAAACTAAGGAAGTATAAAACCCGCTGTATAGGGTGCTGACCCTATACAGCTATGTTGCTTGCGTCCTTGGAGGGGCGCTTTTTTGTTTGCTATGGAAAGATACAGCGTAATCAACGAGAAAAGAAAAAGAGAAATTGTTTTACTGCGGGGAAGTGGCTGTGTTTATAAAAAATGCACATTCTGCGATTATTACACAGACAGCAGTAAAGATGATGAGGAAAATTTTAAGCTGAACCGCGAGGTTTTAAGCCGCGTAACAGGAGAATACGGCGATTTAGAGGTTATCAACAGCGGTTCTGTTTTTGAGCTTGATCAAAAGACTTTGGAGCTTATCAAAGAAGTTTGTCTTGAAAAAAGGATTACAACCATTCATTTTGAAGCTCACTATCTGTACAAGGACAAAATAGCCGATTTAAGGAAGAGCTTTTCCGATTTTCAGTTAAAAATGAAATTAGGGCTTGAAACCTTTGATTATGATTTAAGGGAAAACAAGCTGAAAAAGGGAATTGCCGAAAAGGCCCCCGAAATTATCTCAAAAGAATTTGATGAAGCCAATTTTCTTTTTGGAATAAGCGGTCAGACTGTTGAAACCATGGAAAAGGACATACAGCTTGGACTGAAATATTTTGAGCGGATCTGTCTTAATATTATGTGTGAGAATTCTTCATCGGTATTGCCCGATAATAGTGTTATAAAAGCATTTAAAGATAAGCTCTATCCGATTTACAAGGACGACTCCCGAATAGATATACTTATCAGCAACACAGATTTCGGAGTAGGAGATTAGGAGAAGAAAAGCTATGATAAATGAATTGTTGCTTATCGGGTCTGTAATATTTATTTTTGTATCAGCTATTGTTGGTTATAAGCTTTTCGGAAAGACGGGCTTATACTGCCTTTCCGTTATTGCTACCGTTCTGGCGAATATTGAGGTTATGATAATGGTAAATGCTTTCGGAATGGAGCAAACCTTGGGAAATGTGCTTTTTGCGGTGACCTTTCTTATAACCGACATTCTTTCTGAATGTGAAGGAAAAAAAGCTGCCAATAAAGCGGTTTTCTTGGGAATGTTTGCCTCTGCGTTTTTTTTGCTTTTAAGTCAAAGTTGGCTTTTATACATACCGAGTGACAGTGATTGGGTATCTCCTGCAATTAAAACGGTATTTTCAAATACTCCCCGTATGCTATTTTCATCATTCGCAGTGTATGCTGTAAGCCAGATCTTTGATGTGTGGCTTTATCACAAATGGTGGAGCTTTACCGAAAAGAAATGCGGTGACAGACGGCGTTTCCTATGGCTGAGAAACAACGGCTCGACCCTTATAAGCCAGCTGCTGAATACATTTTTATTTACGCTTTTTGCGTTTTACGGTACTTACGATAACACTACCTTGTTCAGTATTTTCGTATCAAGCTATGTGATCTATATTTTCACCTCGCTGTTGGACACACCTGCTGTATATCTTGCAAGACGGATACACGAAAGGAAATTGGAAAAGGAAAAAACTTCCGCATAAGTTTTTCTGTGTTTTAAAAATAGGGAATCTCTAAACAACGCATAAAAGCAGTGTTTTTGAGATTCCCTATTATTTTAAGTTTTATTCTGTTACAAGCTCCCGAATCTTTACATTTTTTACTTTTCCCGAAACGAAATAAGAGAACAATGCAAAGCTTGCAGATATGATCAATATAGGAATGGCAAAGGAAGAAAAATCAACATTTGTTTTAAAGTTTGTAACTCCGATACTTCTCAAAAGGACGGTTAACACATTTCCCGAAAGAAAATAGCTTAAAAATCCTCCTATGACCGAACCCATTACCGACACAATGAAAAATCTTACGGCAAATTGCAGCCTTAGGTTTTGTGACCCGAAGCCCACAGCTTTGTAGATACCTATATCCGTCCTTTCCTGAACAAAGGCTTTTGAACATACCATTATCACCACAATAAGAGAAAAAATCACAGAGAATGAATAGATTATCGCCTGTATAGCTTTTATTGCGGTATCGGTGGTGTCATCAATTAAATTGCTGCTTGGCTTTGCTTCAATGATACTGCCGAATTTTTCATTGAGCCTATCTGCAATATACTGAATTAAAGTGCTGTTATCATTGTTTTCCTCATCTTCTTTCATATCTAATAGATATCCTCCCAAAAGCCATAGATCAAAACCTATTTTTTCGGCGGCGTCATGAGACATAAGAAAACATCTGCCTGCATCGTTAATAAGCTGAACTGTTCCGACGATAATGTATTTATCCTTTTTATTTTTCCAGCCCACAGTAATTTCATCACCTATCTTTATGTTGAATTCGTCAAGCAAAATGGGTGAAACGGCGATCTCATTGTCATAAACAGGAGTCCGTCCTTTGATAGCGGGGAGCATGGAGGGATCTTTGTAAACCGCGCAATACATCTCTTCTCCGTTAAAAGAAAAGTATGAATTCCTTGTATAATATGCTTTTTTGATAGGAGAAAAAGTTTCTATTTCTTTTTCTATTCTCTTATAATCATCATCGGAAAGCTCTTCCTTTGGATAAACAATGATATCCTCCACCATTGTACCCATTGCCTCAAGAGCAGATTTTGAATTCAACGCATCGGCAAGCAAGGCTACCGTTGTCATAAAGAACACAAGTATCATGACAATGACCAGCGTTCCTATATATCTGCGTTTAGCCGAGGTAAACTGCCTAAGCGCAAGGCTGGGAGATAAAAGTCCCTTGCTTATGGGAGCTTTTATTCTGCTGTCAAAATATATTTCCTTTTTTGCTCCCGAAATAGCTCTGACAGGAGAGATCTTATTGAATTTTGCTGTGATAAACAATGTGGAAACTGCTGACAGTATGAACAGGGCTAAAATGATCACAGTTATCATATCGGCGGGAATGCTTACAACAGAGGGTATTGATGTAATTGTTACAAAAATGTTTGACAACAAGCCAATAATGGGAATACTCAAAGCTATCCCCAAAGCCGCTCCCACCATTTCCGCAAATAAATATTCTCCCAAAAACAGCAGGCATATTTTGCTGTAACCAAAGCCTTGGGCTTTAAGCACTCCAAAGGTCACATATTCCGTTTCGATCTCCACGGAAATGCTGTGTACGGTAACGATCACCACAATAGCAAGCAAAACGATCACGAATACCAGCAGGACAGATGAGACCACTTCAACAAAAAGGGTCGTGTAATGCACCGACATATCCTTTGTCAAAGAGCCAATTGCCATATCTGTGATGCCGTAGTCCAAATTAAGCTGACGGCGAAGCTGTATGTCTGACAGATTACAGTTATCCGCCTTTTTTATTTCAAGGATATTGCCAATTGCATGGTTATTTTCTGTTTCTGCCTTTAAAATCTCCAAACGGATTTCGGAATAATCCTCATTGCTTATATAAAAGTTTTTCCAGCCCATTAAGGCAGAGCCGCACATAGGATCAAACAGTATTCCCGCAACAGTAAATTGATAATCGTCTGCTATTGTTTCAATAACTATTTTATCTCCGACCTTTCCGTTCATGTCGGTCAATAGTCCTTGGGGTACGTATATCTCACCCTTTTTCAGCTTTGGAGCGTTGGCGGAGATCTCGTTCAGATCCTCGTTTAGCAATCTGTTATTTTCATCATCACCGAATACGAATACAATATTGCTGTATTCCGAACCATTCATTATGGCTCTATCAATAATTATGCCTTCTGTAACTTTTACAGAGTCAACTCTGCTGTCATTTTTCACTTTATCTATAATATCATCGGTAAGGTTATGGCTCATATACATTGCCATTACATCGGGTGAACCGCATAGTTCATGAGCATAACTCACTCCCGCCAGCGCGCTTTTCTGTATGCTCAGAACTGTGGTGACGCTCATTGCGATTATCATAGTAAGCAAGATCACACTGATAAACAAGCCTTTTTTATGGCGGACATTTGCCTTTATCAAAGTCAATATTTCCATAATGTCACCTCACCATTCAAGAGAGGTAAGCCAAGCGTTTACCTGTGTTTCTCTAGATTTTTCGTCTTGTGAAGAATAAGGGGGAAGTGTAAGCTCGCCGATTATCTTTCCGTCGCCGATGTACAAGATCCTGTTTGCCCTCAATGCCGCCCGCATATCGTGAGTTACCATTAAAACACTTTGACCTTCGCTGTTAAGCTCGGTCAGAAGGTTTAATACTTCTGATGTGTTTTTGCGGTTCAGTGCGCCTGTGGGCTCGTCTGCGAAAAGAACTTTGGGGGAGTTAATGACCGCTCTTGCAACGGCGCATCTTTGCTGTTCACCTCCCGAAACCTGTGTGGGAAGGTGATTTTTTATATGAGATACCGACATCTGCTCCAACAGCTTATCTGCACGTTGTCTGACCTCTGCGGCGGATCTGCTTTTGTTGAGATAGCCCGACACCGCCACATTTTCAAACAGGGTAAGATTGCTTACAAGGTGCATTTGCTGGAAGATAAAGCCGAAATCGGTGTAACGGAGCTTTGCCAGCTCCTTTTCTTTCATTTTTACTATATCTTTTTCGCCGTAAATGACTTCTCCCGAAGTGGCTTTGTCCATTCCGCTCAAAGCGTACAGCAGAGTGGATTTTCCCGAACCGCTGGCGCCCATTATTACGGTAAAATCATTCTCGTACAGATCAAGGTCGATGTGAGAGAGAATGTGTATCTGTCCTCCGTTGTGGGCAAAGCTTTTACACAGTTTTCTTGCCGATAAAACAGTATTTTTCATTTTAAAGTATCCTTTCTTTCACATTAACACCATTTTACCGCAAAAGATATTAAGAAGTCCTTAAGAAGTTGTATGGGGAAGAATTATTTTTACCTCCAAGCCCTTTTCGTGATTTTGCAAAAGGACATTTCCGCCTGATTTTTCCGCAATGTATTTCACAATAAAAAGACCGAGTCCCGATCCCTGCTCATTTCCACAGTTGTTTCCTCTGTAAAATTTATCAAAAATAAAGGGCATATCTTCATCGGGAATTCCGCTTCCGTAATCTCTGAAATGCAAAATAATATTATCATTGTCTTTTGTAACAAAAACATCAATATTGGTTTTAGCGTATTTTCTTGCGTTGCTTATAACGTTTTCGCAAAGCTGTATGAGCCTGTTTCTGTCTGCGTTGATATAAGCGGTAAAATCGGACTTTTGGAAAACAATATCGTTTCTTTCCGCTCCGATCTCGTTTAGTGTTCTTTCCAAAAACTCTGATAACTCGGTTTTTTCGGGAGAAATTTTGAGCTTGTCAAGGTCAGACAGAGAGTGCAAAAACAGATCATCGGTAAGCCGTGACACCTCATCGCATTTTTTTATGATAACGCTTAGATATTTTTCCCGCTTTTCAAAGGTGGTATCCATATTTGCCGAAAGCCCCTCCGCATACGCTCTTATTGAGGCTATTGGCGTCTTTATATCGTGTGAAAGGGAAGCGATAACGGTTTTGTTGTTCTCTATTGCCAGCGTTTCGCCCCTTCTGGCTTTGGTAATCTCCGTTCTCATGCTGTCAAACGCCCAGGTGAACTCGCCGAAATAGTTGGAGCGTTCATATTTCAGCGGAAGATCAAAGTTTCCCGCCGATATTTCCGAAGCGAATTTTTTCATTTTGTCAAAGGGGTTAAGAAGTGCAAAGTAGACATATCCATAGGATAACGCTATAAACAAAACGCCGATACCGCACAATATAGGTATAGAGCGGATCTCTCTGGTTTTTGTTTCTTCCTTGCGGATATCCTCCTGCAAAAGAGCGATTTTTTCATTGGCAGTATCGTATTCTCCGCTTTCGTTAAGCTTTTGGATCTCATTCAGGCTGACAATGTATTCCGATTTTTCATCTTCTGTGTCAATGCCTTTCAGAGAGAAGTAAAAACCTCCCGAAACAATGATCATAGCCAGCGAAAAAAGAACGGCGGCAAAAATAAGCTTATTTTTCATTCCGAAACCTCCAGCATATAGCCAACTTTAAAAACCGTTTTGATAAACTGCGGCTTTGCGGGATCGTCCTCGAGCTTTTCTCTGAGCCAGCGTATATGTACAGTCAAGGTGGACGCTTCCACAATAGAAAATGCTCCCCATACCTCACTTAGCAGTTTTTCTTTTGGAATTGCCGTGTTTTTATGCTCGCACAGAAAGCTGAGAAGATCAAATTCTCTAAGGGATAAGGATATTTCCTTTCCGCCTTTTGTGACGGTTCTTGATGTAACATTTACGCAGACATTGCCGAAATTCACAATTTTTTCTTCCTCGGAAAAACCGTAGGCGCGGCGGATAAGGGCATTAACTCTTGACAAAAGCTCTTTCATTGAGTAGGGCTTGGGAAGATAATCGTCACCGCCTATGTCAAAGCCTGTTATCCTATCGCTTTCGCTGGTTCTGGCGCTTGCGAAGATAACGGGAACGCTTGAAGCCTTTCTCAGCTCCTTGCATATCTCAAAGCCCGTAGTTTCGGGAAGATTGATGTCCAGCAGAATAAGATGATATTTGTTTTTGGACAGCATATCAAAGGCTGTTTCAGAGTTTATGGCAGAAGATACTTTATATCCGTAGCTTTCCAACATTTCGCTTATGATAAAGGAAAGGTCTTTGTCGTCATCAACTATCAGGATCTCTTTTTTCATTTTTTCTCCTATGGCTGTTTTTTTCAAAAAGCTGACCCGCAAACAGCTTTGCACAGTTGTTTGCGGGTGTAGCCGATCTATATTTTTTGCTGTGAGAAACATTCACTGCTTTTTATTGAAGTCCTTGACTTTTTTGAGCTGTTCAAAAAGCTCATCTTCGGGCATTGGCCTTGCGTAATAATATCCCTGTACCTGATCGCAGCCTATGCCTTGGAGCAGATCCACCTGTTCCTTTGTTTCAACGCCTTCTGCAAGGACTGTTATATCGAGGTTGGTTGACATTTGCAGAACGTGATCGAGAATATTGCGTCCCTTGTCCGAGGTCATCATATTTTCAATAAACCGTTTATCCAGCTTTATAACGTCAAAGGGAGATTCAAGCAGTACGTTCAGCGAAGAATATCCGCTGCCGAAGTCGTCCATAAGCAGCTTAAAACCGCTTTCTTTCAGCAAAGCAGTCTGCTGGCTGATTCGAAGATCTTCTGCTGTTTCTGTTATTTCAAGCTCAAGCAGCCTTCCGGGGATTCCTGTGGATTCCACTATTTCCGAGAGTATCTGCGGGGTCTCGTCTCCTCTCAGATGTATCCTTGACACATTTACGGATATGGGAATGGGCTTGAGCCCTGAGTCTATGCACTTTTTTATAAACAGACAGGCTTTGCGCCAGATGTAGTGATCAACCTGTATTATAGAGCCGTTTTCTTCAATGATAGGGATAAACTGATTGGGATAGATCATTCCTCTTTCGGGGTGGATCCAGCGAACAAGAGCCTCCGCACCGATTATCTCATTCTTTTTGATGCTGTATTTGGGCTGGAGATACATTAAGAACTGATGCTCGTCAATGGCTCTCTGAAGATTTTCTTCAATGAATTTGATGTTGTACAGCGAGTCTTTGAATTGCTCCTTGTAGAATACTATATTGGCAGAAGAAAAGCTTGCTTTGGCGGTACGTCTTGCCATGGCGGCTCTGTCCTCCATACGGCGAAGCTCCATTTTTTTGTCCTCAACTA
>JAAVIE010000097.1 GCA_014799325.1 Oscillospiraceae bacterium | reverse complement strand
CGGAAATTACAATATGAACTGTAACCCTAAGCAGAAGCGCATGTATGATCCCAAAATTTTCAGGTTTGTTATAGATCATTTTGACAGGAAGAAAATGAACCAAAAGCAGTTTATGATCGGGGCTATCAACGAAAACAGCGTGGCTTGCCTTAAAATATGCGCCGAGATAGGCTGGCTCAATATGCCCAGGAAAAGAGACGAGATGATAAAGTATGCCTCGGATATGGATAGGACGGAGTGTACCGCATTTTTGCTGGATTTCAAGAACCGCACCGCCGATTTGAAAGCGGAGCAGGAAAGGGCGGAAAAGAGGATCATGCGGCAGATCAACGCCGACCCAAATTCCGCTACGGAGATGAAGAAGATATGGGGCTTTGAAAAGCGTGAGGACGGCGGAGTTATTATTACAGGTTATAAGGGCAAGCGCACCGAAGTTATTGTTCCTGAAAAGATAGGCAGTATGACTGTAAGGGAGATTGGAGATCAGGCCTTTTCCACCGAAAAGCCGAGACTTAGAACGGAGCAGATAGGACTTAGGCAGAATATCACAAAGATAACCCTGCCAGAAACTGTTGAAGCGATAGGAAACAGGGCCTTTTCGGGCTGTACTCATTTAAAGGATATTAACATTCCCGAGGGAGTAAGGAAGATCGGAGACTATGCCTTTTATTCCTGTCAGAATTTAGAGCAGATCAAATTGCCTTCCGCTTTGCGGGAATTGGGTACCTGGGCTTTTACCGCCTGCATAAGGCTTGCTTCAATAGAGCTTCCCGAGGGATTGGAGGAGATCGGAGAGGAGACCTTTGATGTTTGCGAAAATCTGAAAACCGTTTCTATACCAAGCACTGTAAGAAAGATAGGCAGACGGGCTTTTATGCGGTGCTATGAGCTTGATAATGTGGTTATCCCCGAGGGTGTGGAGGAGATAGGTGAAAGAGCCTTTTACTGCTGTATTTCCCTTAAATCCATAGCTTTGCCCGTGTCGGTGAAGAAGATCAAAAACTTTACTCACAAGGATATGGAGCCGCAGAATATTTTTTCTCTTGATGAGAATGTAACGGTAATGGTGCCTGCGGGAAGCTATGCCGAAAAATATTGTAGGAGGAACAATGTGCCTTATGCGATAAAGGAGAAGTGATAAGCCCGAAAATGCGGAAGATAGACTGTCAGCTGCGGCTATGCGGAAAAGGAGAGATGAAATGGCTGAATATGCGGAAGATAGGCTGTTTACGGCACTTCTTCACAATGATGAGAGGGCAGTAAAGGAATTGAAAGGGGCAGGAGTCAGGCTGTCGGATATTGTGGTTTATTCCCTCACTGCCTATAAGGATAAAAAGCCCTTGGAGAATAAGGACGATATGGAAACGGTATCGCAGATACTGTATACTTTTTGTGTTAAGATGCAGAAGGCGGAGGAGGAAAGCTTTATTGAAACGGCAAGGCGGTTTCGTGAGGAGTTGGACGCGCCTATGCTTTACTTCAAGTCTATATTCGGGAGCAATGTGCCTAAGTACATAAAAAGCACTTCCCTTTTGAAGTGTATTATAGATTGCTTTGATACTTCCCAGATCAACAAAAAGAAGCTTATGGAATACTTTATTGATTCGGACAGGACAGATCTTTTGAAGGTGTGTCTTGACAGCGGCTGGCTCTCTCAGCCTAAAAAGCGTGATGAGCTTATCGGGTATGCTAACGCAAAGGAAAGACCCGAATGTACTACCCTTTTGTTGGATTTCAAGAACCGTACTGCCGACCTTGAAAAGGAACGGATCAAAGAGGAGAAAAAGGAGCAGAGGTCGCTTAATGCCGCTCCCGATTCTGTCACTGCTTTGAAAGAGCTGTGGAGCTTTAAAAAGCGTGAGGACGGAACGCTGAGCATAACAGGATATAAGGGGCTGCGGACGGAAGTCGTTGTTCCCGAAAGGATAGGAAAGAATATCGTTACTGCCATTGATGACAGCGCTTTTTGTCCTTTTGCGCGCAGAGTTACTGCCGAAGCGGCAAAGGTCAGGGAAGCTATTACAAGCATAACACTGCCCGATACCGTCAATGCCATAGGGGTAGGGGCGTTCTGGAACTGCAAATCGCTTGAATCTGTGAATATTCCCGAAGGTGTGGAGAGGATCAGGGAAAATGCCTTTGCAGAATGTCATTGTCTGAAAAAGATCGTTATTCCTCAAACTGTTAGGGCTATTGACAGGCGTGCGTTTTACTTTTGCGATTCTTTGAAATTCATAGATGTTCCCGAAGGCGTTGAAACGCTTGGGGACGCGGTTTTTGCTCACTGTCATGAGCTTATGGCTGTTGTTATTCCGAAGTCGGTCAAAAATATAGGGCACCATATAGTTGATATGGGGAATAAAGAACCCAAGCTTACAGGTATTATTGTTTCAGAGGGGTCTTTTGCGGAAAAGTACTGCGAGAGATGCGGCATTCATTACGATCACAGGCTGACTGAGGTCGAAATGGGCAGCAATTCCGAAGAATATTGCAGGAAAAATAATAAGCCTTTTATATATAGAGATGACAGTGTTTGATAGGGTCCGATAAGGCTTGAAAGAGCTTGAAATAACATAAAAATTTGGGGGTTTCAGGCGTTTTTTGAAAAGGAAAGGAACGGTATAAAAATGAACAGAGTTGAAGCTTTGGAAAATGCGGTAATAAACAAATCACCCGAAGAATTGGCGGAGTTTATCGATAAGATCGGTATGGCGGATTTTTCCACAAGGGCGTTGGGGCTTGCCTGCCGTTTTCGCGGTCTTGAAATTGTCAAGGTGCTTGCAGAAAAGGGCGCAAGCTTTGATATTCCCAAAACCGAGGAAACGGAAAAGCAGTATACCTGCTATGCAGGGCGTGAGCTGGTAAAAATGAGGAGCGACAATTACCGCTCAAATTATGCCCTTTGCCTGCTGAATATTTTAAAGCATATCAAGGGGGCTTGCTGTTTTAAGGGAGTTAAGCTGGTGAAGCAGATCAAGAGAGAGGATAATACCGCCTTAAAGCAGATCCCCGATGAGGAAAGGTCAAAGGTTTTAGAATATCTTTGTGAGAATAAGGAAAAGCTGTCCTTTTATCCCTCAGATATGCTTTTTTACGCTATATTCGGCGGAGATAACTTTATTGTATCGGAGCTTAAAAAACTGGGCGTGACCCTTTCGGAGGCGCGCAAGAAAACCATTACAGAGGGCGGAGCATATACGGACAGCTATTGGTTTGAATACTGCTCTATGACAGGCAAGCTGCCCGATGAGGATTATCTCAGAGTAATGAGAGGGTTGGCGGCGGAGCTGGACGGAAAGAAATTCCACTGTACCGAAAAAGTATATGAGATCACAAAGGAACGTTTTGTTAATAAAGAGATCTTTGAATTTTTCCGTGATAATTTTGATTATGACAAGCTGAATAAATCGCAGATCATTAAAGGGCTGATAGATAAGGACGCGGCTGATCTGCTTCCCCTTATTGAGGGAATGGGCTGGCTTGGCAATATAAAGCGCCGCGACGATATGATAAAGTATGCGCAGGATAATAGCCGCACCGAATGTTTAGCTTTTCTGCTGGATTTCAAAAACCGTACTGCGGATTTTAAGGCAGAGCAGGAAAAGGCGGAGAAAAAAGCCCTTGCCGAGCTTAACGCCGCTCCCGATTCCGTAAAGGTCATGAGCAGGATTTGGAGCTTTAAGAAGTGGGAGGAGGTGGCAGACACGCCTGTCATAAGAGAGGGCGGCAAAGAACCCGTTCACCTGTCGGGAGAGCTTGAAAACACCCTTACTATCACCAACTACAAGGGTGTGAATGTCTTTGATGTTGTTGTTCCCGAAAAGATAGGAAAAAGGATCGTTACCGCTATCGGCAACGGAGCTTTTGCGGGAGCTTCGGGCATCGGGGCAGGGTCTGTTATGGCTAATTTTACCCATGAGCAGATGATGTCACGCAGGCAGATCACAAGCATCAGATTGCCCCAAACTCTTAAATTTATAGGCAGTGGGGCGTTCACTTTTCTAAAGGCTCTTAAGGAGATCGAGATACCCGAAAGTGTGGAGCAGATCGCACCTTTTGCCTTTGACGAGTGCAGTTCTCTGAAAGAGATCACTATTCCCGGCAATGTGAAAAAGGTCGGAAAATATGCCTTTGCAAGCTGCGGAAATCTCACTGCCGTTAAGATATGTGAGGGAGTGCTTGAATTGGGTGCGGGAGTGTTCAGCAACAGTTCTAATCTTACAACACTTTACCTGCCAAAATCGCTGAAAAGGTTTGTGACTGAGGAAACAAGATACATTACCGTTAAGCCGCTGCCTGCGCTGCCAAAGCTGACAGTGTACTGTCCCAAGGGAAGTGTGGCAGAGCAGTACTGTATGGAGCATGGTATCAGGTTCAAGCATACGGAGGAATAATGGAAGAAACGATATGGAAAAAAATGGGAGAAACGATATGGAAAAAATAATGAGAGAAACGATATGAAAGAAACAATGGGAGAAACGACAGAAGAAAAGATGATAGAATTAGAGAAATATCTGTTTTTTGCGAAAAAAGAGGACGAATATGTTATTTCCCTTTCGGTCATAACCAAGAAAACGGCAGGGGAACGCCTTTGTCTCCCTGCGAAGTACAGAGGGCTTCCCATAACGGAGATACGCGGCAACGCTTTTGCACTGTCTGACTGTCTGTCAGAGGTGGTCATACCCGAAGGGATACGGAAGATCGGTATTGACGCCTTTTCATACAGCAGCGTCAGGACTGTGATACTTCCCTACTCTTTAGAGAGATTGGAATCGGGAGCTTTTTCGGACTGCGCCGATCTTGAACAGGTGGTGTTTTTGGGGGATAAGGTGTTGTTTGACTGCGACGTTTTTCGGAAATGCCCAAAGTTAGCGGCTGAAAACGTTATGCAGGGGCTGGCGCTTTCCTGCGATCATACAAAGCCATTTGTTGACAACGAGACCTGCTCGGAGGTAAAGAAAGATAAGGTATTTGACTGGGACGCCGCTTTCCGTGATGACGTTTTTGAGCTTGCGCTGAAATATGACAGCTTTGCTTTGTTTGACAAAGTAAGAGTTTTAAGGAAGATAACGGAAAGAAATCTGATACATTTGCTGCCTTTGACCGAGAATGCGGGGTGGAGCATCACAGAGGAGTGTGTGGGGGAGCTTTTGGATATTTCCTTAAAGAATGGCTTTGTGGAAATTACTGCGTGGCTTCTTGACTATAAAAATCGGAAATTTGGTTTTAAAAATTAAAGCTTTATGTTTGGAGGAATTATTATGAATATTGACGATATTTTTGAATTTGAGAAAAATGACAAGGGATATACTCTTACATATTACATTTTGTGCGATGATGAATCCTATACCCGTGTTGACATTCCCGCGGAGTATAAGGGAAAGCCCGTAACTGAGATCAAGGACAACGTTTTTATGTTTTTGGGACACATTACCGAAGTAAATATTCCCGAAGGTATTGAGAAGATCGGAGAAGGAGCATTTGCCTTTTGCCGAATGAAGACGCTGACTTTGCCCAAAAGCCTTAGGGAGATAGGCTCAAATGCTTTTGCGGAATGCGACTGCCTGGAAAAGGTTGAGTTTTTGGGCGACAATGTGGTTTTTGAGTTAGGCGTTTTTGACCGCTGTTCCGAGCTAAGGGCGGAACATATTTTGCAGAGCCTTGCTTGTTCATTGGATATAACGAAGCCTTTTGTCAAGGAAGAGGACTATGAGCCAGGCATTGAATTTGACTGGGGTCAGGCTTTGCGTGAAGATGTTTTTGAGTTGGCATTGAAATATGACAGCTTTGCCTTTTTTGATAAGAAAGATATTTTGCGGAAAATTGCGGAGTATGATCTTTGCGAGCTGCTGCCTTTTGTGGAAAATGCGGAGTGGAGTATTTCGGAGGAGCTTGTCAGCGGGCTCTTGGATATTTCGGGCGAGAATGAATGTGTGGAAACTACGGCGTGGCTGCTTGATTATAAGAATCGGAAATTTTGAAATAATGGGTGTTTCATATAATGAAAAATTTAGATGAGCTTTTTAGTTTTGAGGAAAGCGATAATGGGTATAGGATCAAGCTCTTTAAGCTCTTTAATTTGCGTGACGATCAGTCTGTCATCGAGGTTGATATTCCTGCGGAATATAACGGGCTGCCTGTTAGGGAGATCGGCGACGCTGCGTTTTTTATGAGCAAGTTTCTTACCCGTGTTAGTATTCCCGAGGGAATAGAAAAGATAGGAAACAGTGCGTTTTACTCCTGCGGTCTGAGAGAAGTTACTCTTCCCGAAAGTCTGAAAGAGCTTGATACGGAGGCTTTTATGAGGTGCAGTGAGCTTGAAAGGGTCATTTTTCGGAATAAGGACACGGAGTTTGGTTTTGGCGTTTTTGAGGATTGTCCCAAGATAGCGGCGGAAAACGTTATGCAGAGCCTTGCACGTTCCTGCGATATAACCAAGCCCTTTGCCGCCGAGGAGGTTTATTGGAGCCATGAGGTGGCGGTGGATCTTATTTGGGCTGACAGTGCGCTCCGTGATGATGTGTTTGAGCTTGCGCTGAAATATGACAGCTTTGCTTTGTTTGATAAGGAAAAGGTTTTTGAGGAGATCGCGGAACGGAATTTATGCCGGTTTCTGCCCATGACCGAAAATGCGGGGTGGGATATTTCGGAGGAATGCTTGGGGAAACTTTTGGATATTGCTGTGGACAATGGCTTTGTGGAAATAACGGCGTGGCTGCTTGATTATAAGAATCGGAAATTCGGTTTTGAGAAGGTGTAATATGGATATCGGCGAGATGTTTCAATTTGAGGAATGTGACAATGGGTATGTTCTGAAAAACTTTCTTTTGAAAGATGACGCTTCGGTCACGGAATTGGAAATCCCCTCGAAGTATAAGGGAAAGCCTGTAATAAGCATTGGGCAAAAAGCGTTTTCGGAGGCTAAATATCTGTGTTCGATAAAAATTTCGGAGGGTATAAAGGAAATCGGAGAAAACGCATTTTATTTCTGCACTGCTCTAAAATCGGTTATTCTCCCTGATAGCCTTAAAGCGATCAGAACATCTGCATTTGATGTTTGCATGAGATTGAAAACAGTTTTATTTCCAAGCGGACTTGAACTGATTGACGGATTTGCCTTTCATTATTGCGAAAACATAAAGTCTGCCATATTGCCTTCCGATTTAATAAATCTCGGAAAGGGCGCTTTTGGTGAATGCAGACGCTTAGAATCGGTGGTATTTCACGAAAAGCTTGAATATATCGGACCCTTTGCGTTCAGAGGGTGCAGAAACCTTAAATCAGCCGTACTTCCGAAAAAAATAAAATCGGTCAAGGACTCTTTGTTTGGGCATTGCAGCAATTTGGAAAATATTGAATTTCCCGACGGTCTTGAAGAAATAGGAGATTTTGCCTTTGTGAACTGCGGTTTACGATCCGTTACATTTCCACAAGGGCTTAGGAAGATCGGTCAAAAAGCTTTTATGAGTTGTTCCAAGCTTGAAAAGGCGGTTTTTCAAAACAGCACCACATCATTGTGGAGCAGTGTTTTCAGTAATTGTCCAAAGCTTGCGGCGGAAAATGTCATACAGGCTCTTGCACATTCAAGCGATGTAACAAAGGCGTTTTCCGGCAGCGAAAGATTTGATTGGAACAGCGCGCTTCGTGATGATGTTTTTGCGCTTGCACTGAAATATGACAGCTTTGCTTTGTTTGATAAGGAAAATGTTTTTGTGGAGATCGTGGAACGGAATTTATGCCGTTTTCTGCCCATGGCCGAAAATGCGGGGTGGGATATTTCGGAGAAATTCTTGGGGGAGCTTTTGGATATTTCGTTGGATAATGGTTTTACGGAAATAACGGCGTGGCTGCTTGATTATAAGAATCGGAAATTTGGTTTTGGGAAGGTGTAAAATGGATATCGATAAGCTGTTTCAATTTGAGGAATGTGAAACCGGGTATATTCTGAAAAGCTATCTTTTGAAGGAAGATCCTTCGGTCACCGAAGTTGTTATTCCCTCCGAATATGAAGGAAGAGCTGTGGTGAGCATCGGATTTCAGGCGTTTATGAACGCAAGGTTTCTGATCTCAATAACTATTCCCGAAGGTATCAGGGAAACGGAAAAAATGGCGTTTTATTCCTGCGATGAGCTGAAAACTGCTGCGCTTCCCCATAGTCTTAGAGTTATCGGGCGTTTTGCCTTCAATAATTGCAGAAAGTTAGAAAATATCTCCTTTCCCGAAGGGCTGGAGGTCATTGAGGAGTATGCTTTTTTCTCGTGCAGAAGCATTAAGTCGGTTGTGTTTCCGTCAAGTCTTAAGAGATTGGAGCAGGTGGCTTTTTGTGACTGTGCGGGGTTAGAATCGGTGGTGTTTCCCAAGGAGCTTGATGATTTGGGCGGTTTTGTGTTTCAGGATTGTGTAAGGCTTAGTTCTGTGGTTTTGCCCGAAAATTTAAAGACTATCGGCGTTCACTTTTTTAAGAACTGTCGGAAGCTGGAAAGCGTGGAGCTTCCCGACAGTCTCAGGGAGATCGGGGCTTATGCTTTTGATTTGAGCGGTCTGCGGTCGGTCAGGCTTCCTGCGGGGCTTGAAAAGGTGGGTACTCTTGCGTTTTTCTTTTGTCAAAGGCTTGAGAGAGTGGAGTTTCAAAATAACAGTACAGTGTTGGAATTACGGGTCTTTGCAGGCTGTCCCAAGCTTGCTGCGGAAAACGTTTTGCAGGGGCTTGCGGGGTCAAGCGATATTACCAAGCCTTTTGATCACAGTGAGGAATTTGAGTGGGTCAGCGCGCTGCGGGAAGATGTTTTTAAGCTTGCGCTGAAATATGACAGCTTTGCTTTGTTTGATAAAGGGATCGTTTTTGCGGAGATCGTTAAGCGCGGTCTGGTACAGCTTCTTCCTTTGGTTGAAAATACAGGCTGGGATATTGCAGATATTATGGAGAAGTGTTTTGAGGAGTTCTTGGATATTTCCATGAAAAAAGGCTTTACGGAAATAACGGCGTGGCTCCTTGACTATAAAAATCGGAAATTGGGATTTGAAAATGAAAAAAATGAATATTGACGATTTATTTCGTTTTGAAGAATGTGACGGCGGGTATGCTCTGAAACGCTATCGTTTATTAAACGACCCGTCTGTCGAAGATCTGGATATTCCTTCTGAGTATAAGGGAAAGCCGGTAATAAGTATTGCAAAATTTGCCTTTTCCGAAGCCAAATATCTGTGTTCGGTAAAGGCCTCCGATGGGATCTCGGAGGTCGGAGAGTGTGCGTTTTTTAATTGCAAAAATCTGAAAACAGTAATTCTTCCCGACAGCCTCACAGTCATTGGAGACGAAGCATTTTTTGAATGCACAAAATTGGAAAATTTATCGTTTCCAAGTGGACTTAAAGTGATCGGGGATAACGCCTTTAATCACTGCAAATTAAAATCGGTAATTTTGCCTGACGGTCTGGAAGAACTCGGAAAATTCGCTTTTAATTTTTGTTTCGGATTAAGATCCGTTATACTTCCCGAAACATTAAAGGTTGTCAGAAACAGGACTTTTTACTTCTGCGAAAATCTGGAAAATATTGTCTTTCCCGACGGTCTTAAAGAGATCGAGGGATCCGCGTTTTATAAATGCGGTTTTCGAGCACTCACATTTCCCTCAGGACTTAAAAAAATCGGCTTTCTTGCATTTGCGCATTGTGAAAAGCTTGAAAAGATTGATTTTGGAGAAAGTTCTCCCGTTATGGATTTTAAGACCTTTGAGTGTTGTCCTAAGCTTTCCGTAGAAAACATTTTACAGTGGCTTGCTTGCTCAGCCGATATTACCAAGCCATTTCCCCAAAAATATATATCTGATCCGAATTCGTTTGATTGGGACGCGGTGCTTCGTGAAGATGTTTTTGCCCTTGCGCTGAAATATGACAGCTTTGCTTTGGTTGATAAAGGAAAGGTTTTAAAGGAAATAGTCAGGCGGGATCTGAACCGACTGCTCCCTTTGGCTGAAAATGCGGGTTGGATAATCACGGAGAAGTGTATGGAAAAGCTTTTGCGTATTTCCTTACAGAACGGCTATATTGAAATTACCGCTTGGCTCCTTGACTATAAAAATCGGAAATTGGGATTTGGAGAGGCTTAAAATGGATATTGACAAGCTGTTTGAATTTGAAGAATGTGAAAAGGGTTATACACTGAAAAATTATCTTTTAGAAGATGATACGTCGGTAACAGAAGTGGAAATTCCCTCCAAATATAAGGGAAAGCCTGTGATCGGCATAGGATTTGACGCATTTTTGCTGTCACGTCATCTGCGCTCGGTGAAGATCGGCGAGGGCGTGGAGGAGATCGGGTTTAACGCCTTTATGAGCTGTACAGAGCTGAGATCGGTAATCCTTCCCAGCAGCCTTAAAAAAATTTATCTTTCTGCCTTTAATAATTGCAGGAAATTGAAAGATATAGCCTTTCCAGAGGGTCTTGAATTTATTGATAATCACGTTTTTATGGGGTGTAAAGGTTTAAGATCGGTGGAATTGCCCCAAAGCCTGACAGAACTGGGGAAATCCGCTTTCAGCGACTGTGAGGGCTTGAGATCTATTGTAATTCCGCCGAAAATAAAATTTGTCCGCTACAATGCTTTCGGGAACTGCAAAAACTTGGAAAACATAGAGTTCCCCAAAGGGATCGAAGAAATAGAAAGGTACGCCTTTTACGGCTGCGGCTTGCGGCAGCTGCGGTTTCCCTCCGGACTGAAAAAGATCGGCAGCGGCGCGTTTCACCACTGTCCGAGGCTTGAAAGGATAGATTTCGGGAAAGGCTCTCCATGGTTTGCCGAGAGCGCTTTTGAGCATTGTCCAAAGCTGTCGGCGGAAAACGTTATACAGGGGCTTGCACGTTCGGTGGATATTACCAAGCCCTTTCCCAAAGGAACGCGCTTTGAATGGGATCTTGTGCTGCGTGAAGATGTTTTTGCCCTGGCGCTGAAATGTAACAGCTTTGCTTTGTATGATAAGGGTGATGTTTTGCAGGAAATTGTAAAGCGTAATTTGATACAGTTTTTGTCAATGGCTGAAAATGCGGGGTGGGATATTACAAATGAATGTATGGAGGAGCTTTTGGACATTTCTGTGAATAACGGCTTTACTGAAACTATTGCGTGGCTCCTTGACTATAAAAATCGGAAAATAGGTTTTGGAAAGGCGTAAAATGGATATTGACAAGTTGTTTGAATTTGAAGAATGTAAGAACGGGTATATTCTGAAAAAATATCTTTTGAGAGACGACCCTTCGGTGACAGAGGTGGAAATTCCCTCGAAATATAACGGAAAGCCGATAGTAAAAATCGGACTCGGCGCTTTTATGTCAGCAAGTCATCTGTGTTCGGTAAATATCGGAGAGGGCATAGAGGAGATCGGAATAAATGCCTTTATAAGCTGTACAGGTCTGGGCTCGATCATACTTCCACACAGTCTTAAAAGAATTCGTACTTCCGCATTCACTAACTGCCCGGAATTGAAGGATCCGACCTTTCACGAAGGGATCGAATATATCGGCACCAACGCTTTCAGCGGCTGCTGCAGCATAAGATCTGTGAAGTTGCCGGACAGCTTGAGAAGTCTGGGAGGATCCCCTTTCGGCGGCTGCCGGGATCTGAGATCTGTTGTAATTCCCCCGAAAATAAAAGTTATCCCCCGCAGTTGTTTTTGTAACTGTATAAAATTAGAAAACATCGAGATTCCCGAGGGCATCAAGGAAATTAAAAAATACGCCTTTTACGGCTGCGGTTTTCGATCGGTAAAGTTTCCTTCCGGGCTGAAAAAAATAGGCTGCGGCGCATTTCACTACTGTCTGAAGCTTGAAAAGGCGGATTTTGGGGGAAGCTCTCCGCAGCTTGATAAAGATGTTTTTGGACACTGTTATGAGCTGTCGGCGGAAAATGTTATCCAAAGCCTTGCCCGTTCTGCGGATATTACCAAGCCTTTTCCCGAAAAGACGCGCTTTGAATGGAGATCGGTACTGCGCGAAGATATTTTTGCCCTTGCGCTGAAATATAACAGCTTTTCTTTGTATGATAACAGCATGGTTTGGCGGGAGATCGTAAAGCTTGATCTGACAGGGCTATTGTTAATGGCTGAAAGTGCGGGGTGGGAGATCTCGGAAAAATGTATGGGAGAGCTTCTGGATATTTCTATGAAAAACAGTTTTACTGAAACTACCGCTTGGCTCCTTGACTATAAAAATCGGAAAATCGGGTTTGGAAAGGCATAAAATGGATATTGACAAGTTGTTTGAATTTCAGGAATGCGATAATGACGGCTATATTGGCTATATTCTGAGCAATTTTAAATCAGAGAACGATCCGTCAGTCACCGAAGTGGTAATTCCGCCGGAATATAAGGGAAAGCCCGTAATAAGCATCGGACATAATGCGTTTTCGTGGACTGATGATCTGCGTGCGGTCAAAATACCCGACGGAGTCACAAAGATCGAGAGCTGCGCCTTTGAATACTGTGAAAATTTAGAGACAGTAATACTTCCCGACAGTCTTAAGGTCATCGGAGACAACGCATTCTGCGGCTGCGCGGTACTGGATAATATCACATTTCCAAAGGAGCTTGAAAAAATTGAAGAAGATGCCTTCTGTTCCTGCGAAAGACTAAGCTCGGTCATTTTGCCCGACAGTCTGAAAAGGCTTGAAAAATACGCTTTTTTCGGCTGCTTGGAACTGACGTCTGTTGTGCTCTCCGAAGGCTTGACAGAGATCAGCGAAAATGTATTTGACGGCTGCGGCGATCTGGGCACAATTGTGCTTCCCGACAGTATCAGAAATATCGGAAAATTTGCATTCTCTGAAAGTGATCTCACATCAATAAAATTTTCCCCGCAGCTTGAAAGCATCGGAGAAGGCGCCTTTTTCGACTGCTATCTGAGTTCGGTCACATTTCCCCCTACTCTAAAAAAATCGGACGGAAGGCTTTTTCAAGCTGCAGGTTCCTTGAAAAAGTTGATTTCGGAGACAGTACTCCTTTATTGGAAAGGGGAGTTTTCAACAACTGCCCCAAGCTGGGAGCGGAAAATATTGTGCAGGGGCTTGCATGCTCTGCCGATATATCACAGCCTTTTCAGCCTTGTGATGACTTTGACCTGGATAGGGCACTGCGGGAAGACGTTTTTGTTCTCGCAATGAAATATGACAGCTTTGCTTTGTTTGATAAAGATGAGATACTGCTTGAAATGGCAGGGCGCGGTATGACAAAGTATCTTCCCCGGACGGAAGACGCAGGGTGGACTTTTACAAAAGAAAGTGTAGAGAAAGCGCTGGATATTTCCACACAGAAAGGCTTTGTGGAAACTACTGCTTGGCTTCTTGACTATAAGAACCGCAAAATAGGTTTTGGAAAGGCATAAAATGAATCCTGAAGAATTGTTTGAATTTGAAGAATGTGAAAACGGGTATATTCTGAAAGAGTATCTTCTGAAGAAAGACCCGTCCGTGACAGAAGCGGAAATTCCCTCCGAATATGAGGGGAAGCCTGTGACAGCTATCGGGAAAGACGCTTTTTCCGAATCCAAGTATCTGCGGGGAGTGAAGATAGCCGAGGGCATTGAGGAGATCGGAACAAAGGCGTTTTATGCCTGCGAAAATCTGAAAACGGCAGAGCTTCCCGACAGCCTTACCGCTATTGGACGCTCCGCTTTTAACCGTTGTGTAAGCCTGGAGGAGATAGCATTTCCTGAGGGACTTAAAATGATCGGAGCAGAGGCGTTTTTTATCTGCAAGCTAAAATCGGTTGCCCTGCCTTCGGAGCTGGAGGAGCTTGGAAAAGGGGCTTTCAGCGGCTGTTGTATGAAAAATATCGTTATCCCCGAAAAAATCAGGGTTATCAGAGACAGGCTGTTTTTGAACTGCTTTGAGCTGGAAAATATCGAGCTGCCCGATGGTCTTAAGGAGATCGGCGAATTTGCCTTTTATAATTGTGCTTTACGGACGGTCAAGCTTCCTGCCAGACTTGAAAAAATAGGCTTGCGCGTTTTTTCACATTGTGATAAACTTGAAAGGGTGGATTTCGGGGGCGGCTCGCCATTTCTGGATTTTGAGATTTTTGAGCTTTGTCCAAAGCTGGCGGCGGAAAATGTTATACAGGGGCTTGCCTGCTCGGTGAATGTTTCCAAGCCTTTTCACAAAGACGATTTGTCCGAATGGGATTCTGCGCAGTGGGATTCTGTGCTGAGGGAAGATGTTTTTGAGCTGGCGCTGAAAAATAACAGCTTTGCTTTTTTCAATAAGGAAAAGTTTATCAGGAAGATATTGAAGAAAAAGAGGTTTACACTTCTTCCGCTTATGGAAAATTATGATTGGAAATTCTCAAAGGAGCTTATTTACAGTCTTGTAAGTCAGCTTGACCGACAGTCTGATGTTGGTTACAGGGCGTGGCTGCTGAATTATAAAGAGTGTCATTTCGGGGCTGATGAGAAAGATGTGAAGCCCTCAAAAAAACGCCGTGATCGGGACGATTTTAACGATGATGACGATGATTTTTATGACGACGATATGTGAGGAGAAAAAGGACGATTTTGACAATGTTTTTGATGATAATATATAAGGAGAACAAACATGAACTATGATGATCTTACGCCCACGGAAAAGTCAAGGGCTTTGGACAATGCGGCGATAAACTGCTCTCCCGAAGAAATAACGGATATATGCAAGGAATTGGGTCAGTTGGAATATTCCGCAAAAGCTTTGGGCATTGCCTGCCGTTTCAGAGGCGTGGAATGTGTCAAGGCGCTTGTTGAGGGCGGGGCAAGCTTTTATGCTCCCCTTACCAACTATATGGTGGAGACTTACGGCAGCTACGGCGATAATTTGTCGGTGATGCTGCTGGAAAAATATCCTATGCAGGTCATTCCCTACTTTGTAATTGCCCGTCAATTTATTAATGAGGTCAAGCAGGACAGCGGCAATGTTCTTACTCCCCTTTCCTTTGAAAAACGCATTGAGGTGTTGGACTATCTTTGTGAAAACAGCGAAAAAGCCTGCTTTGATATGGGGGAGCTTTTGTATTATGCTATAATTTTCAAGGATAAGAAGATGCAGGGAGAGCTTGAAAAAAGAGGGGCGGAATTTTCGGAGTACCGCGTCAAGATGCTTTCGGATAAGGGGGAGCGCTGCGACTTGTATATCTGGTCAGGCGCGCTGCAGCTGCTGAGGGCTGATGATTTTGTTCCTGTGCTTTCCTCGATCATGAAGTACATGAGGGGAGAAAAGCTGCATAATACCAACGGAATATACTGCGCTTGTCTTGACTGCCTTTACAGCTATGAAAACCTTAAATTTTATTTTGATAATTTCGATACTCCCAAAGTCAACAAAACAAATATAATGGAGCTGGCCGTCCGCAGAAACAACGCGGGAGGGCTGAAATTTGCGGCGGAGCAGGGCTGGCTCAAGGCGCCTAAGAAGCGTGACGAGATGATAGAGTATGCGGAAGGTATGGATTCCCCCGAGTGCAGAGCTTTTTTGCTGGATTTCAAAAACAGCACCGCCGATCTTGTCAAGGAACGCTCCAAGGCGGAGAAGAAAGAGCAGAGGGAGCTTAATGCTGCCCCCGATTCCGTCACTGCTTTAAAGCTGCTGTGGAACTATAAAAAGGGCGAGGACGGGAATATAATTATAACGGGCTATAAGGGGAAGCAAACAGTTATCAGCGTTCCCCCGAAGATCGGCAAAAATGCGGTGACTGCTATAGGAAAGGAAGCCTTTTCCCCAAAAGCTGCCAGAATTGACGATAAGGCGCGGGACGTGCGTAAGGAAATTACCGAAATACGCCTGCCCGACAGCATCAAGGAGATAGGGAACGCGGCGTTTTCGGGCTGTGAAAAGCTGCGTTTGGTGAATATCCCCATTGGCGTTGAGAAGATCCCCGATTTTGCTTTTATGGACTGTCATAAGTTGGAGAAGATCGAGATACCCGGCAGCGTCAGATCTGTGGGACAATACGCCTTTGTGGAATGCGAGAAGATAAAAGAGGTCGTGATAGCCGAAGGAACTGTGGAAATAGGGCAAAGCGCCTTTATATTTTGCCGATCTGTTGAAAGGATCGAACTGCCAAAGTCCTTGAAGGTCATTTCAAACAATCCAAGCACATGGAGAAAAGATATTTTCGCTTACTGTGAAAGCCTTAAAAATATTATCGTTCCCAAAGGTTCTTATGCCGAGGAATACTGCAAGAAACACGAGCTGAAATATACATACAGGGAGGAAAAATGAGCAAGAAGGAATTGAAGCAATGGCAAAAGTTTGAGGCTTTGGAAAATGCCGTGCTTAGAGATACGCCCACTGAGATAGATAAGCTATATAAGGGCTTTGGTGAGGTGGCATTTACCGCAAGAGCGCTGGGCATTGCCGCCCGTTACAGAGGGCTTGAAGCAGTGAAAATTTTAGTGGAAAACGGAGCGAGTTTTTACTATGATTACAGCATTTTAAAGCGCTGTTTCCGAGATGCAAACTATAATTTCAACATTTTTGAGGAAGATGAAAATTACTCTGTTGCTCTGCTGGATAATCTGCATCTTTTTCACATCAACAATATGATCAGAATATACGGTCAGCATCTTCCCGAACCGCTTCCGCCAAACGAACGGCATAGAATATTGGATTATTTTTTCAAGAACGCCGAAAAGATCTCCTTTAAATCCGACGAATTTTTGTTTTATGCAATTCTATCGGGTGAGCAAAAGATGATAGATTATCTGAAAAACAAGGGCATTACGCTTTCGGAGGAAAGGATAAAGCTTGTTGTCGAGGGCAAAGGCGAAGAGGGCGAATGGCATAAATTCTGCTGGAATTTAAGTCTGCTTAAGGACGAGGATTTTATTCCCGTAATATCTGCACTTATTTCCGAAATGGGCGGAGAACAAAAGCTGCATTTTACCGAATGGCTCTGGGACGTGAACCGCAAACGTTTTATAAAGCCCGAATTCTTTGAGTTCCTTTTAGAGAATTTCAATCAGAAGAAAATGAACAAGGGCAGGCTTATGAAAATGTTTATTGACCTTGACAGCGTTTCCTGCCTTGAATTGTGCGCAAAACACGATTGGCTCAAGCAGCCCAAAAAGCGTGACGAGATGATAGAGTATGCAACGGAAAAGGACAAGACCGAGTGCGTGGCTTTTCTGCTGGATTTCAAGAACCGCACAGCCGACCTGGGGGCAGAGCGGGAAAGGGCTGAAAAAAGAGCGGAACGGGAGCTGAACGCAGACCCTAATTCCCTTTCATCACTGAAAAAGAACTGGAGTTTTAAGAAGAAAGAGGACGGCACACTGAAGATCACGGGCTACAAGGGGAACAGCACCGCTATTGTGGTTCCCGCTAAGATCGGAGAGGATAGGGTGACGGAAATCGACGATTGGGCTTTCTCGCCCTATGCGCCCAGGATAAAGGAGCCTTCGCGCCAGTTCCGCAGGACTATCACAAAGATAGTGCTGCCGGAGGGATTGGTCAAGATCGGCACAAGCGCTTTTTGTGAACTGCTGGCTTTGGAAAGCGTGAATATCCCGAACAGCGTTAGGTTTATCGGAGAGTATGCGTTCAGGGATTGTTATCAGCTTAAAACGGTCATTGTTCCCGAGGGGGTCAGTGAGATCAAGGCTAACGCTTTCAGTATGCTTGACGGTCCCGGGGAGCTGGAATATGTGGAGCTGCCCTCTACGTTGAGTTATTTCAAGGAGGATTGTAGGTGGTGGAGGGTGTATCTTTTCCATAGCGACACTTGCCCCAAGCTTACGGTTTCGGTGCCCCATTCTCCCCATGTTGAAGAATTCTGTAAGCATAACAAGGTAAAGTTTGTTTATAAGGAGGACAAGGAGCAATGCTGACTGAAGAAGAAAAGACGGAGCGGTTAGAGCAGGCAGTGATTTCCGAAACTCCCGAAGAAGTAAAGCGAATTTATAAGGAATTGGGCGAGGTCGGTTTTACCGCTCACGCTTTGGGGATAGCCTGTCTGTATCGGGGACTTGATATGGTTAAGGTGCTGGTGGAATGCGGAGCAAGCTTTCGTTATCCCAATGAAAATAAAGACCGTACCAACGAACATTTATATTCTTATTACAGATATACCGATAATGTCGATCCAAAATTTGACTTTTCACTTCTTATGCTTGAAGGAGAATTTTCAACGCATGGACGGCATGAAAGTTTTTTGAAAGGTAAAGAAAAACTTTTGAAAGGCAGAAAAAAGCTTCCTGCTTCAGAAAAGATGAAGGTTTTGGAGTACCTTTGCGAAAATGCCGAGAAAACGGGTGTTTTTCCTAAAAGACTGCTGTATTTTTCTATACATTATGAGTATGAAGTATTATACATAATGCTTAAAAAATGCGGTGTTAGTATTTCAGAGGACGCAGCTTGGCTGTTCAAAAACGCTGTTAATTCCACCTATAATATGGATCCCAATAGGTTTTTGAGAACCTTCGGACATATTGCTGAGGAGCTTGGCGAAGAAAAAATAAGGGGCAATGTCAGCTTTTACAAAAGCTATCTGCGCGGTGTTCTTTCCCCTGAAAGCCTGAAATTTATTATTGAGCATTTCGATAAAAAGACTATGAACCAAGCCGCAATAATGAAAACTGCCATAGACTGCGAATTGGTTGACTGTCTTGCCATTGCGGAGGAATATGGCTGGCTCAAGCTGCCGCGAAAGCGCGACGAAATGATACAGTACGCCCAGGACAAGGAGAAAACCGAAAGTCTGGCTTGGCTGCTGGATTTCAAGAACCGCACTGCCGATATTAAGGCTGAGCAGGAAAAAGCTGAAAAGAAAGCGGAAAAGGCACTGAATGCCGACCCTAATTCCATAAGCGAATTAAAGAAGCTGTGGAAGTTTGAAAAACGTGAGGACGGTACAATAATTATAACAGGCTACAAGGGAAACCGCTCCGAGATCGTTGTTCCCGCAAAAATAGGGGAAGACGCTGTTACCGCTATAGGAGATTACGCCTTTTCCCCCGATGCAAAGGGGATAAGAGAGGCGCAGCGGGAGGTCAGAAAAAATATTGCCAAGGTAACGCTTCCCGATTCCGTTGAGTATGTGGGAGAATTTGCATTTTTTAAGTGTCAATCACTGACCGAAATCAATATACCCGAAAAACTCACCGAGATAAGCAAGGGAATGTTGGATATAACAGGGATAAAAGACATCGTTATCGGCGGAAATATCAGGAAAATAAACCCTGTGGCATTGTATGGCTGCCGTGATCTGAAATCGGTAAAGCTGTGTGAGGGGGTAAGGGAGATCGATTCGGGGGCGTTTTATCTCTGCACCGAGCTGGAAAGCATAGAGCTTCCCCGCTCAATTTCAAGAATTGCTGACTGTACTATGGCGGAAAACCCCTTCCATGGCTGTCATAAGCTTACGGCTTATGTGTATAAGGGTTCTTATTCGGAAAGGTACTGCGAAAATGCCAAAATCATATATGAGTATATAGATGAAAATTAGCATAAAAATAAACACTTGATTTTATTGGCATAAAAGTATAAAATATATTGGGATAGGGGTGAGTGGAGCTGACTGAGGAGGAGAAAGAAAAACGACTGGAAGAGGCAGTTTTGTCGGAAACGCCCGAAGAAGTAAGGCGTATTTACAAGGAATTAGGCGGAGTTGAGTTTTCGGGAGTTGCTCTCGGGCGGGCGTGTGCTTTCCGAGGGATCGATATGGTCAAGACGCTGGTGGAATGTGGGGCGAGCTTTCGTTATATTGGAGAAGAGGAAAACTTTCCTGTTGATAATTGGTCCAGAATTGTTGAGGGAGAAACAAAAGTGGACTTTTCACTTTTGCTTTTCCCGAAATCTCAATTAGCATATAAGAAGAACCCTTTAAAAGATAAGGAATATCTGCCTGTTTCGAAGCTTGCGGAAGTATTGGACTACCTTTGCGGCAATGCAGAAAAAACAGGTGTTTTCCCCAAAAGACTGCTTTATTTCTCGATCAGATACAATTACAGGGAATATTATGATGTGCTGAAAAAACATGGAGTCAGTATTTCGGAGGACTGTCAGATGTTGTTTGCAGCGCCCTATGTTTTTATGGAAAGCATAAAACTCAAAAACTTTACCGAGCTTTACGGACTTGTACTCAAAGAAATGAACGCCGAAACAATAAAGATAGATCGGGTATTAGTGGACGTTACTTTTGAAAGCGCCGTTTATCCCGAATGCCTTGAATTTATACTTGAACACTTTATAGGCTTTAATAAAAATACGATGTTAAAAGCAATTATCCATAATGACGCCATCTCCTGCCTTGCTATTGTTGAGGAATTGGGCTGGCTAAAACACCCAAAAAGGCGCGACTATATGATAAAATACGCTTTGGATAACGAGAAAAACGAAAGTCTGGCATGGCTGCTGGATTTCAAAAACCGCACCGCCGACCTTAAAGCCGAACAGGAAGCGGCGGAAAAGGAAACGGAAAGGACATTAAACGCCGATCCAAATTCCGTAAGGGAACTAAGGAAGATGTGGAAGTTCAAAAAGCGCGAGGATAACACCATAATTATCAAAGCATATAAAGGAAAAAGTTCCGAGATCGTTGTTCCCCAAAAAATAGGAAACAGTATTGTGACCGCCTTGGGGTTCGGCACTTTTGAACCTGGGTTCAAGAAATCAAAGCATAAAGAAATAACCAAAATAACACTTCCCGATACTATTGAAGATATTGCGGCATTTGCATTTATTGATTGTGATATGCTGACCGAGGTCAATATTCCCGAAAAGCTCACCGCAATAAGCCGCGGAATGCTTTATTCAACGAAGCTAAAGGATATTGTTATTGGCGGAAATGTCAAAATAATTGACGGTTCGGCTTTTTATAACTGCAGTGAGCTTAAATCGGTAAAACTGTGTGAGGGAGTAAGGGAGATAGGCGATTATGCCTTTTATCTTTGTACACAGCTTGAAAGGATCGAGCTTCCCCGCTCTCTTGTGAAAATAGCCGGTAATGAGTCAGAAAGCATCTTTTACGGCTGTAAAAAGCTGACTGCTTATGTCTATGAGGGGTCTTATGCAGAAGTGTATTGCAGGAACGCAGGGATAAGGTATGAGTATATAAACGAAAATTAACATAAATTAAAACATAACAGAAAGGAACATACAAAATGAACATCAAACAAGCAAAGGACGATATTAAAAACGCGGTTTCAGCGTATCTTACCAAGGATCAGTTCGGCAACCTTGTGATCCCCATTGAGAGACAGCGCCCTATTTTCCTTATGGGAGCCCCCGGCATAGGCAAGACCGCAATTATGGAACAGATAGCGCAGGAGCTTCAGATCGGCTTGGTAAGCTACTCCATGACCCACCACACAAGACAGTCGGCGCTGGGTCTGCCCTTTATCGTACAAAAAAACTATGGAGGAGAGGAATACAGCGTCAGCGAATACACCATGAGCGAGATCATAGCCTCGGTCTATGATATTATGGAGAATACCGACGTTAAGGAAGGCATTTTGTTCCTTGACGAGATAAACTGCGTTTCCGAAACTCTCGCCCCCTCCATGCTGCAGTTTTTGCAGTACAAGACCTTTGGCAGACACGCCGTTCCCAAAGGCTGGATAGTGGTTACCGCAGGAAACCCGCCCGAATACAACAACTCTGTCCGCGAGTTTGACATAGTTACTTGGGACAGACTGAAACGCCTTGACGTTGAGGCGGATTATGACGTTTGGAAAGAATATGCGCTGGCCAAGGCTACTCACCCTGCCATAACCACCTATCTTGACATCAAGAAGGACGATTTTTACAAGATAGAGACCACTGTTGACGGAAAGAGCTTTGTTACCGCCAGAGGCTGGATCGACCTTTCGGATATGATAAAGCTGTATGAGCAGAAGGATTTCCCTGTAAACGAACAGCTTGTTTCCCAATACATACAGAATAAGAAGATCGCCAAGAGCTTTGCGGTGTACTATGACCTGTTCAAGAAGTATCAGTCGGACTATCAGGTGGACAAGATCATGGAGGGCAAGGCAGGAAAAGAGATCGTTGAGCGCGCTAAGGCGGCTAAGTTTGATGAAAGGCTGTCATTGCTTGGCTTGCTTGTTGATTTCGTTATCGGAAAGACAAGGGAGATATTCACCGCTGACGGCGCTGTCAGTGAGCTTATGGAATGTCTTAAGCTGATGAAATATGACTTTACACTTGATCCTAACCCTTTGGACGCTGTTCAAAGACAGATCGCTGCCAAGGAAAAGGAGATCAAGACAAGTAAAATGGCAGGTAAGCTCTCGGACGACCGCAAGTTTGTGCTTAATCTCACCATTACTTATCTGAACGAGCAGGCAGATGAGATGACGAAAAAGGGTGTTGAAACATCAGATGCCGCATTTAAGCTGGTAAAAGTCGATTTTGACAAGAGGAAAAAGGCTGTCACAAAGAATGCGGGAGAAGCCGGCGAAAACCTCACAAATATGTTCAAGTTCTGCGAGGAGGCTTTCGGAACAGGCAGTCAGGAGCTTTTGATCTTAGTCACCGAGCTTACAGTAAGCAACTACTGCGCTCACTTTATCGGAAAATACGGCTGTGATGAGTATTTCAAGCATAATAAGGATATGTTGTTCTTTGAGAGGAAAAAAGATATTTTACAGGAGATCGAGAATTTGAACAATGATCTTGACGATGAGGACGAGGATAGCGACGAGGACAAGTAATTTCCCGAAGCTAAAAAAATCACTTATAATAATCTCTTGACAGACGGAAAAAAAGTGTTATAATTATTTATGAAGGCTTGCTGTTATACAGCGAGATAAAGTAAAAATTTAAAGAAATGAGGCAAACTGTATGAGCAAAATCGATTTAACAAAGTACGGTATTACCGGCACAACTGAAATTGTACACAATCCCTCTTATGACGAGCTTTTCAAGGAGGAGACAAACCCCGCTCTTGAAGGCTACGAAAAGGGTCAGGTCAGTGAGCTTGGCGCTGTAAACGTTATGACAGGTATCTACACAGGCCGTTCACCTAAGGATAAGTTCATTGTAATGGACGAAAACTCCAAGGACACCGTTTGGTGGACCTCCGACGAGTACAAGAACGACAACCACCCCGCTTCCCAGGAAGCATGGAACGTTTGCAAGGACATTGCCAAGAACGAGCTTTCCAACAAGAAGCTGTATGTTGTTGACGCATTCTGCGGTGCTAACAAGGACACAAGAATGGCTATCCGCTTTATTATGGAAGTAGCTTGGCAGGCTCATTTCGTTGAGAATATGTTTATTATGCCTACTGCTGAAGAGCTTGAAAGCTTCGAGCCTGATTTCGTTGTATACAACGCTTCCAAGGCTAAGGTAGAGAATTACAAGGAGCTGGGTCTTAACTCCGAAACCGCAGTTGTATTCAACATCACAAGCCGCGAGCAGGTTATCATCAACACCTGGTACGGCGGCGAGATGAAGAAGGGTATGTTCTCCATGATGAACTACTATCTGCCTTTGAAGGGCATCGCTTCCATGCACTGCTCCGCAAACACAGATATGAACGGTCAGAACACCGCTATCTTCTTCGGACTTTCCGGCACAGGCAAGACCACCCTTTCCACCGATCCTAAGAGACTGCTTATCGGCGACGACGAGCACGGCTGGGACGACAACGGCGTATTCAACTTTGAGGGCGGCTGCTACGCTAAGGTTATCGACCTTGACAAGGATTCCGAACCCGACATCTACAACGCTATCAAGAGAAATGCTCTGCTTGAAAACGTAACTCTTGACGAAAACGGCAAGATCGACTTCAAGGACAAGAGCGTTACCGAGAACACCCGTGTTTCTTATCCTATCAACCATATCGAGAAGATCGTTAGACCCGTTTCCTCCGCTCCCGCAGCTAAGGACGTTATCTTCCTTTCCGCTGACGCTTTTGGCGTACTTCCTCCCGTTTCCGTACTGACTCCCGAGCAGACACAGTATTACTTCCTCTCCGGATTTACCGCTAAGCTGGCAGGTACAGAGCGCGGGATCACCGAGCCTACTCCCACCTTCTCCGCTTGCTTCGGTCAGGCATTCCTTGAGCTGCACCCCACCAAGTACGCTCAGGAATTGGTTAAGAGAATGGAAAAGAGCGGTGCTAAGGCATACCTTGTAAACACAGGCTGGAACGGAACAGGCAAGAGAATTTCCATTAAGGACACCAGAGGAATCATTGATGCTATCCTTAACGGCGATATTGAAAAGGCTCCCACCAAGAAGATCCCTTACTTCAACTTTGAAGTACCTACCGAGCTTCCCGGTGTTGATCCCAAGATCCTTGACCCTAGAGACACTTATGCTGACGCTTCTCAGTGGGAAGAAAAGGCAAAGGATCTGGCAGGCAGATTTGTTAAGAACTTTGCTAAGTATGAGGGTAATGAGGCAGGTAAGGCTTTGGTTTCTGCTGGTCCTCAGCTGTAATTCAGAGGCTTGAACGTTGTTCAGGATTGCTCTAAGCTGTTTTGAGTTTTAGATTTTGAACGTTGTTCTAATATAAAAATAGGAGCTGGTTTCCAGCCCTTATTTTTTATGGTTTTGGGGAAATTATGGTTTATCATATTCCCGCCAATGTACATTGACACCAATTAAATAATAAAGAAAAGGCTCTGTCAAAATCATAGTCTTTCCGATCTATCAAATACAGGCTCATTTCCAGAATCTCCCTATCCTCACCACTAACACATTCAAGCAATTCCCTTTTCGTCTGCACAAACTCGCCGCTTTTCAAATAATGCAGGTGCTGCATAATGAAAAACACCGATTTGCAAGTCATGGCCAGCCTTGATATATTGTACTCCCTGTCAGCATGTATATAGCGGTGGCAGATCTCGTGATAGAGATTGTTCAGGCTGAATTTTACATAGTTCTTTTCATCTTCAAGTGTGTATTGTGGTACAAGCTTTTTCAGTTCCCCGTAGTAATCTTTTGTGGTATTCAGCAAATGGCATATTTCAAGGGGGTTCCAATGCGCTAAATCGGTTTTTCCGCAGATAAAGCCGCAGGATTTATCGTAATTCCCTACCGAAATAAGCGCCTTTTGATACACTTTCATATCCTCCACAGAAAAGCCGTCAATAACTGCCATAATGTCAATATCGCTGTTTTCGGTCTCCTCGCCGCGGAGGTAGCTGCCCTGCAAGCCTATATACAGCAGTCTTTCGCTAAAAGAGTCTTTTAACAAATCTGTTAAAGCTTTGATATATTCTTCTACTCTAAACATTCGGGGTCTCCTATTTCTTCATTTCCAAGATATTTTGTGTATTCCTTTCCCTCATAAAAGTTCATTATGGGGCGGCGGAGCTTTGAGGGGTACAGCGGCAGCTTGTTCAGCTCGGAGATCTCCAGCCACTCAAAGCCTGCCTGATTGGTGTCGCCATGAAGAACGGCGTTTTCCGCTTTCCCCAGATATTCGCATAGAAATACCAGGTCTATTCGGTGGAAGCTCTCGCCGTGAACGCCCTCTATGACAAAAAGCAAATCCTTGCAGCGGACTTCTATTCCCGCTTCTTCTCTAACCTCGCGCTCGGCAGCTTGGGGTAAGACTTCTTCGCCGTCCTGACCGCCGCCGGGCAAGATGTACCATTCTTCCTTGCCGTCGCTGATCTTTATTGCAAGCAGTTTTCCCTCTTGGATAATTACTGCTTTGGCGGAAGTGCGTATTTGTCTTGACATATTTTTGCTCCTTTCAAATTATGATCGTCACTTTGATTGTATCATGATAAACAATATTTCAAAAATTATAATAACCCACAATCATTTAGGACTTTTGCCTCATTCCAGTATTGAGGAAATTTTTCCTGAATAAATCTGCTTGGTGCGCTTATATCGTTTAATAAGTTATTTCTCTTAATAAACCTGACGATTTGTCCCCGTATAACATCAATACGCCATTGAGGCAGATCCTCATATCTTTCGTAAATGAATGTGCCTTTATCGCCATAGCTAATAATACTCTTGTAAACATCTTCGATAAACTCAAAATCTGTAACAGGAACGGAAGTTTTGGAGACTGCACAAGTGTTTACTCCAACATTGGAATTTATTTCATAGTCACCGATACAGCGGTAAATATATCCCGAAACTCCTTTATAAAAATATTCCAAAGCACCACTGAACATTTCCTGAAAGACAAGAGTTCCGTCATTGCGGATATCAAGCATTGGCATTTTTACACCGATCCTTTTCATATCCCAAATATAATGTAATGCTAATTGCCTGCTTGTCGTCAGATAGACTACAGGCTCTTTTAAATTTGAAAAGGGAGAAGCATAGGGTTTTAGCTCTGAAAGCCCTCCCACTGTTGTTCCGTGAAAATATTCCATTTTATACCTCCCTAAACGGTAGATGATGTTTTTACATTCTATCAGAAAATGGGGTGAAATACAAGTCTTGTTTTTTATGTTGTTATATGGTATAATATATATGTGTTTATTTTTCAACACAATTTATACTTTCGCTTTCAATAGTTTACATAATTTGTGGAGCATAGCACTGCCGCTATGCTCCACCTTATTATTATGACCCTCGGCAAAAATTACCGTCCCTATTTTTAACCAAATTCGCGTTTAATTTCGTTACGCTCATTCTGTGCTTCCACCCACTCCTCCACATAACCGCAGTCGCAGCAGACATAACGGGCGACGGGAATCCTTCTGACCCATGCAACGTTGGTTATGGCAATACTGTTGGCAAGATAGCGGTGGGCGTTATCGGGTACACGGACAATATTAGTCGAGCTGCATTTAGGGGATCATTATGTATTTTTCATGGTGCTGTTTCCTCCTTTCGGTATAAGAACGCTGTTATAATTCCCGCTTTTTATAGAACGCAATGGACATAAACCACGACAGAGCATATATTACAATTCCGACAAGACAGAGGATAGGAATAATACTGCCCAATTGAAATTTTACTTGAAGGTCTTCTCCGAAAACACTTGATGCAACAGCACCACCGGCACATAGTACACCAACCATCACATAATAAGCGATCCTGCCCTTTTCAACTCCCAGTTTAAATATAGCAGGAAGGCTGACAGAGGAGGTTATCAGAGATATAACGAGTATCATCAGCATAAGCACAATATAATTTTCCAACTCAAATGTTCCGTTTACACTTGTTCTTACCGCTTGTGCGATCCCTGAAACGATCAACATAACGATCTGAGCCATAAGTCCGATCACATATTTACAAGAAACAATTTGTCCCTTTGTGTACGGAAGAGTATCGCTATATTGCTGCCAATGGCTTCGTTCATCATAACCCAATAAAGTGACAGGTATCATACCACAAAACGGGCAAGGATAAAAGATAAAAAACAAGTTGTCATTACCTACAAAGGATACGGCAGTAAAAACCACCGCGATCAGCAAATAGGATCTGCAATATTTCATAGTCATATATAAGTCTTTTAAAAGAAGTCCTTTCATCTCACTTAGCCTCCTTTACCATAAAAACAAAAAGTTCCTCGATACTCACAGGGCTGATGTTTATGCCCTCAGGAACCGCCTCGCGCAAAACCATTGCTTCTGCGCCATAAGGGGATTCCTTGCTGTACTTTACCGCATCGGGGGAAAGTTCCCTCAACTGCTCCGCCGTACAGTGAATAATGCCGTATTGAGCAAGCAGCAGATCTTTTTCCTCGCAAAGCAGCAGCTTGCCTTTATGCAGAAATGCAATATAATCGCACAGCTTTTCCAGATCGCTGACGATATGGGAGGAGATGAGAATGGAGTGATCCTCCTCTCTGGTGAAGTCGCTGAACATCTCCACCACCTCGTCACGTACAACGGGGTCAAGTCCCGATGTGGCTTCGTCAAGCAGCAAGAGCTTGCTGCCGTGGGACATGGCGACAGCAATTCCCAGCTTCATCTTCATACCGCGGGAAAAGTCCTTGAAGCGCTTGTTATCGGGCAGTGACAGCTTTGCAAGGAGCTTTTTATATTCGCCGTCGTTCCAATTGCAGAAGGTGTGCTTCATAACATTTCCAACCTGCTTGGCGGTCATACATTCGGGAATTCCCACCTCGTCCATAACGACACCCACGTCCTCTTTGGTAAGCTGAATATTGTCCTCATTATCTCTGCCAAGTATAGTTATAGTGCCGCTGTCCTTGCGGAGCATATTGAGGATCAGCTTGATAGTTGTGCTTTTGCCTGCGCCGTTTTCGCCAATGAGACCCATTATACAGCCGCTGGGCAAGGTAAGGTTCAGGTTATCAAGCTTAAAGCCGTCAAAGGTTTTTGTGAGATTCTTGATTTCAAGAGCATTCATTCTTTTTCCTCCAAACTGAATTTTACCATGTCAAGTACATCTTCGTTACTCAAATTGCAGGTAGCGGCAAGCTGTACTATTTCTTCAATATGCTCCTCTATCTTTTTCAGATTTTCTTCCCGTATCAGCTCCACATTTTTGGGCGCAACATAACAGCCTTTGGCAGGGATAGTGTAAATAAAGCCCTCCTTTTCAAGCTCCTCATAGGCTCGCTTGGTGGTTATAAAGCTGATGCGGAGATCCTTTGCCAGACTGCGGATAGAAGGCAGCATATCGTTTTCCTTCAGGGCTCCGCTGATTATCTGGCTTTTTATCTGGGAATATATCTGGTCGTAGATCGGGGCGCCGCTTTTGTTGTCGATCAAGATATTCATGCTGTCACCTCTTAGGTATTCTGTGTATATTTATTATATACAGTTATATCAGTTTTGTCAATAGGGTTTCCGAAAAAAATTTGCGGCAAGGGGAAATTGCTCTCCTTGCCGCTGTTGTATATTGGGTTTATATCATAAAATAAAGCAATAATGTCAGAGTATTTTATCCGCAATATTCAAAATCGTCAGGTTTTTCTTTTTGGCATAATTCACAGTATAAAATGTTCCCCCGCTTTTTTGGGTCAGATAACATATACAGGCAGTACTGTCATCTACAAGGAATCTGTTTCTTTTATGCATACAATACGGTGTGTAGCTTTGAGAGGTATAAACGATTATATTTGCCTTTTCCTTAATACTTTCATAGATTTCCTTATCCTCCTCTTTCCATTTATCGGCTTGGTTAGTACAGGGCAAAACTAAAACCAGGCTTATGTCGTACTTTCTTCTCAGCTTTATTACCGCCTTTTCCGCTATGGTGTCAAAGCCCAGCGCACCTCCTGCGCAGAAAAACACATATCCCTCCTTGATAAGCTTTTCAATGGCTTTTTCTGTTTCCTTGGCTATGATCTGATATTTGTCTGCGGGTATTTTTCTGTGACCGGTAAAACAGCAGGTTTTTTCTTCCATAATTAAGTCCTCCAATATTGTTACTGTTTCATATTTACTTTTTTAAAAATATAGATTTCAAAAGGTTATTTTTTACCAATAAAAGCTTCAAGTATTGCAAAGGCTTTTTCCTGCTCATCGGGCGATAAATTTTCAATTCGTTCTGACAACTGTGAGCTTTTAACTTTGTAACCGCAGCTTATGACATCTTGAAAAATATCATCGGCAGAACAATCCAAGGCGTTCATAATAGCAACCAATTTATCAATTCTTGGCGAACTTTTCCCTCTCTCAATATCTGAAAAATAATTTGGAGATAGGTCTATAGACTCCGAAAAATTAAGTTGGGTAAATCCCTTTGATTTTCTGAGTTCTTGTATTCTTTTGCCGATCGTTTTTTGTATCTCTTTTGGATCTTGCATTTTTATTCTCAATTCACACTAATATCGTTATTGATAATGCTGATAGAATTAGTATAAATCCAAGTCCTTTTATAGTACACAAGATTACAGCGAATAACTAATGCTTATGACGATTTTTTATATAATAAATCGACAAAAAACAACCGTCCCGAACCATGGGACGGTCGTTTCCGTTATTATATTGATCAACAAAAACTTTTCACAAACCTCAGATTATTAACAATAAAAACGCTCTTCCACCAATTCTCCGCCAAAGGAAACTCCTTATACTCATTGCACCAAGTCCAGGGAACAATAAAAGAGCCGTCCTCCAGCTGACATTCGACTATAAGCTCGCACTCCTTTTCCACAAGCTCTTCATTGCCCTTGTAAAACATGCTGTCCTTGCTTTGAATAAATTTGGACGGCTTGCACACATAGTCAGTCTTCCACTTTTCAATATCACGGCATATATTGAAATTGACCTCCTCAATAAGCTTGCCCTTGAACTCCTCCATATCAACAAGCTCTGTGCCCGCCTCTGAAAGATAATCATAAAGACTGACAAAACAGGCTGTGGTGTGGTTATCTCCAAAGGGAACATGCGCCTTGAACCAGTCATAGGCTTGCAGGGCGATCTTCTCTCCCTTTTTGTATAGGCTGCTGTCTTTGTCGGCAACCCGCAAAATAAATCCCGCAAGGTGAGCGGTGGGGTTATAGCAGAAATCCTTCTCCTGATCGGAATAGTTCCACCAAATTGCGTGAGGGTATTTTTCGTTGGATTTAACGGAAGAAAGCCACTGACCGTACTTTTCCGAGAAATCAGCACCGCTGTCGAGATAACGCAGGATCCCCTTAATGATAGGGTGAGCGCCGTCCTTAAAGTCTATCTCTTTGAGAATTTCGGCAGCGTCCCAGGTCTGGATAGGGCAGGAGTTAGGGTTGAAGCAGTCCGCTTCCAAAGCGTGACCGAAACCGCCGTCCTCGTTCTGATACGCTGCCAGGGCTGTTAACACGTCCTCCTTTGAGCCGTTCTCAAAATGATAACGCCAAAGGGCAAGCTCAATAGGGCGGGCATTGCGGTAAATAAACTTCCCCGCTTTCTCAAAAAGCTGTTTGTTGTTATTCATAAAAATGCTCCTTTGCAAAGTTTTTTTAAATATTATATCATTTTGCAGAACAAGCGTCTTGTAAAAATGCGACATCTTTCAGGGCAATTTCTCTCGCCCGCTTTGGAGTTACTGTGTGAAACCTGCGGAAGTCGTTTAAAAGATGTGACTGGTCGTTGTAGCCGAACTCCAAAGCCTTGTCAGCAGCATGGAAATTCTCCTCCGAAAGAATATCCCGCCATACGCTTTGATAACGTATCGGCATGGCAGTCTTTTTGGGAGACAATCCCGAATAATCGGAGAAAACACGTTCAAGCTGGCGTTTGCTTATGTGCATTTCCTTGGCAAGCTCCTCTGCAGTGCATAAGCCCCTTAAGGTTATTATTCTACCCACTGCTTCGGTAAAAATATCATTATGACGGTCTTTGAGGTAGTTTACAAGGAATTTCTCTGAAAGGGCTATCCTCTCCTCGGTGCTTTTCGCATAAGACAATTTTGGGATAAGGTCATTTTTCAGCTTGGAAAAAATCCCCTCAAGCTCAAAACAGCCGTTAAGGGTCTTGCTCATGCTGTCCTCGGCAAACAGGGCGCTTGTCCATGCGTAAAATCGGATTCCAAAGACGTCTGTTGACCTGTCGGAAACAAAGGGAGCGTCCGAGATCCCGCTGAAAAAAGCGGTGTTGCTGTCAATATCGTAAATAATATCCGCGCAAAGATCGGGGATCACAAGTCTGTCGGTTTGGTTGGAGCCTGTCCAGAAGCAGCGTATATAGGGCTTTAAAGCCTCGCAGGGAGAATACTCCCTATAACCGCTCTTGAATGGTTGGGCGGTTATGGGGATAATGTTGTCGGATAGAGTCTTGTATATCATTTGTATTCTCCTTGTGTTTGCTTTGGTGATAAAAATGCTGCAGAGCTTTACGCGGAACGCGTTACAGCCTTTCGGCGGGAATAGTGTCAGAGAGCTGCTGTGAACGGTCTATCACAAAATATAGTCGGTAATGCAGTCATACCAATGCACATAGGTTTCGCCGTCAACGGTGAGCCTTTCGTTTTCGGGAAGCATTTCTGACCACTTTTTGCCGTATCTCTTATACGCCCAGTCGTCGCGGTTGAATCTGCGCCAAAGCACGGTTTTGCCGCTTCGGTCGAGGTACTGCACGGAAACTGTTCCCTCATTGTAGGAGCAGTCGATAACGCACATCGTGTCGTATTCCTTGCCGCCTATTTTTACGGTGTATCTGCCTACCGCGTCAAGCAAAATTTTCTTATCATTTACGGTGATCTTATCATCTTCTCTTATTATATCATATTTTTGGGAAATGTGTATCTCATTTCCGCAATTTTCTTCTCCAAATCCCCAATTTTCAAGAAAATCCTCTCCGTCAAGGAAGGTGAAGTATTTCTTTACTCCGTTTTCAACGTGGCTTTCGGCGAGAATGCGGCAGTGGGTGTCGGTGAGCTGTGCCACAAAGTGCCGCTCTGTCTTATTTTGTTCTCCCGTGTCTTCTGTCGGCTCGTATTCCGCGGCATATATTTCCACGCCCTCTATTCCGTGAACCTGCGCTTTTCCCGTTACCTCCATAACGCAGACCTCGGTGCGTTTCTTTTCGGGGAAGTCGTACATTGCCCAGGTGAGCTTTTCTCCAAGCTTTGGGACGATAAACCAGCCCATGATCTCCTCCCACTTTACCGCAAAGGGATCTTTATCTGACTTTATGATCTCATATTGGGGCATTGTTTCGGGCATTTTGAAATTATTTGTACTCATATTATTTTCTCCTCTCATATTTGGGTAATAATTGTATTTTTTTCTGAAATTCTGCTTTGCGTAATGCAAACGGCTTTTAACCGTTCCCTCGGATATTTTCAGTCTTTCGGCTATCTCCCTTTGGGGCAGCTCCCTGAAGTAGTAGAGATACAGTATCTGCTTATCCTTATCTCCCAGCAGTTCAAGAGTATCCCTAACTCCGCTTGACTGCCTTATTCCGTGCAGCCCCTTTGAAAAAACGGGGATACACAAGGTATCAAGAGGGATCTCCATAGGGATTTCCAAAACTCTTGCCTTTTTTCGGTAATAGTCATTGCACTTGTTTCGGGCAATGCTGATGAGCCAGCCCTTAAAGCTGTCAGTATTTTTCAAAGCGGGAAAATTCAGATAGGCAGAAAGGCAGGTTTCCTGAATTATATCCTTTGCGTCCGCGCGGTTGCTTATCTTGAAGTTTACAAAGCGCTCCAAGGGCTGCATACATTCGGACAGCAGATCTTCAAAGGCTTTGGGCATTTTCTCACCTCCTTTTGGGTTTTGAAACCGGTTTCGCTTATATAGTCGGTGAAAGTCTTTGTAAGGTTCAGATTATTGAGAGTTTTTTCAAAAAAATAACCGCCTTTTTTGTAAGGCGGAGGTTTTATTCGTTTATGCAGGGCGTTTTATTGAGAGTTCCCTGATTTCCTCTATGCTTAGTTCGGTTATTTCTGAAATGTCCTCAAGGGTGTATTGGGGTTTGGAGAGCATTCTTTGAGCAATTTCGATCATTATTTCTATGCGCCCTTCTTCACGCTCTTCTTTTATCAAATCTGCAATCAGCTTACACATATTTGAAACCCCTCTCCGTTCTTGTAATATCCGTTTAGTTCCGAAAACGCCATATAATTCATTTTTTGTTTTTCTTAGCGCAATTTGTTTTATGCAGAATGCTTTTTTGAAAGCTCCTTGATTTCCTCAATGCTGAGTTCGGTTAATTCCGAAATATCCTCAAGCGTGTATTTGCTATTGGACAACATTTTCAGTGCTGTTTTAATTTGTCCGTTTTTACGTTCTTCTTCACGTCCTTCAGCACGTCCTTCAGCACGTCCTTCTTCACGTCCTTCTTCACGTTCCTCTCTAACCAAATCTTCAACCAACTTACACATATTTGGAACCCCCTCTCCGTTTTTATAATAACCGCTGTGTTCCGAAAGTGTCGGATAGTTCATAGTATCGGGATCTACGCAGTGAAAATCCCTCATCAGTTTTCCCAAAGCACTTTCGTCCTGTATTTGTGAATTTACATATAGTATATGCGTTCCGTCATTAAACAACGCATTTGTTTCCGAAATTTTGCGTTCTATGGTGTAAATGGGTTTCTTTCCCTTTAAAACATCGTTTTCGGTAATAAAAATAATGTATGTTTCGGGCAGACTGCTCACATCATCGCCTTTTTTTAAAAATTCGGCGTCCATAAGACTGCTGTGGTATCTGGCGCGCCTTGGCTGTGCGCCCGAATCAAGGCGCTGGACTTCAACGTCATACTTTATGCCTTTTGAATCCTCAGCTAGCACATCAAGTCTTACCGAACGCCCCGAAAGGCTTGTAATGCTGTACTGTGACTTACATTCCGACACCTTCAGATCGGTTTTGCCGAGGATAACATTCAGCACCAATTCCATACATTCCTTGTGCTGTAACACCACCGACATAAAGTCGTCGTCCATAAGGCACATTTTTTCGATACGCTCTAATACCTTTTCACGAAGCGTTTTCTTTACATTTTTATCTTTGTTGTCCAAGCTGTCATCACCTCTTGCCATAAGTGTATTTTAACATAAATACATTCAACAGTCAAGATGGCATACCATTCATTTTCTGCATTTTCTACATCACCACCCAAGGGAAAACTATGGTAATAAGCGCACCGCATATTAAAGAAGCCGAATTTCCCAAAAAGGAATATAAAACACAATCACCGGCATCGGCTCTTGGATTTTTCGGATCACGCAGTGCAAAGGCGTAAATTATCGCCTCAATGATAAATATAAGCAGTTCAAGAGGTATATAAAGGAAAATAAACCAAATGCCGCTATCAACCGCTTCAATAAATAAAATCAAGTTTAAAACCAATTGTGTTATAAAATTTATAATGATAATTGACGCAAGCTGTTTTTTTCGCTTAAAACCAAAGGGAATGGCGATAACAACCTCAATTGCCAATGTGATCAACATTCTCATTATAAACGCAAATACAACAAAAAACGGGCTGTATTTTCTCTCTGCCGTAAGCGTTAGGTTATCCGCTCCCACCTGTATATCTTTCAGATCCACCGTGAAAAAGGACTTAATAGCATACTGCTCATAAATTCCGCTTACTGCAAAGGTTTCTGTGCCGGGATAGTATAAAAGTATTTTAAAGGTGCTTGGCGGAAAGTAGTTCCATTCAAATTCCTTTGAAACATCTATTCTGGAATAATGGTGCAGATAGTAAAAATCGTCAGGATCTCTGTAATCGGAAAAAGCTCTGTCCACAACGTCCTTATCTCTTGATTCGTCCTTAGCAGAAAAGGGACCTGAGTTGGTTTTTTCCGAAAGAAGAGTGCAGTAGCAAAGCTCCGTCCCCGTATTTCTGAAAGAAAAATTTACGGAATCATTGGGTCCCATATCTGCGCTTACTGCAGCGGATAAAACAGAAACTGCCATTATTAAAGCAATTATAATCAAGCTTATCACTTTTTTCATAATATTGTCCTCTTATTAACCAATTACAGCTCTATGATTATTGTATCAGAAAAAAAGCATAAGTCAATTACAAAATAGTTACAAATAGAGTTAATCTTCTATAACCGAGGGAAATTTTTTCTTCAGGAAAAATTTGTACTCCTCTCCGCAGTCCTTATCATTATATTCCTCCAAGGTGGCTTTTCTTATCCATTCAAGCTTTTTCGGGCTGTTATCCTCATATTTTGTGAGAATAACTTTACCCTCATTTGCAGCCTGCAAAAGAGCATTGTAAGCGTCAGGGATATACTCACAGTCTATGACCTTGACGGGCTTTTCGGAAATTTTGGCAAATGGTATTCCCTCTAAATCATAAAAATCGTTGCTTTCCTCCACAGAATAAATATATCCTGCCTGCCCCTTATAGGTTTCCATGGTAGCATTGAGCCAGTATTCGTCCAGAACGAGAATTCCCTCCGAATTGAAGCCGTAGGAACCCCATTTCCGGTAAATGCCGTTATGCACAAAACCATTTTCGCGGCAGCATTTTTCAACAGCGTTGCATAGGTAGACAAGAACATTTTCCCGCTTTTTGGAAAAGTAGATCAGGGGCTTGCCGTGGTTTGATATATGAGGAGTGAGAGTTTCTATATTGGGAATTGGGGAGGCATGATAAGGCATTTTTTCTCCTTTCTGATAAAACAAATTACCGCCGTCCGAAAAAGAACAGCAGTAATTCAAAACATGTTTAAAATTACTTTTCGCTCTTGCCTTCAAGCAGCTTATAAATAACAGCCGCCAAAGCCGCGCCTACAAAAGGACCTACGATAAACACCCACAAGGAAGAGAGAGCGTCGCCGCCTGCGAAAATGGCAGGACCGAGACTTCTTGCGGGATTTACGGAAGTACCTGTAAGACCGATACCGAGAATGTGTACAAGAGTAAGTGTAAGACCGATCACAAGACCGCCGAAAGAGCCGTGACCCGCTTTCTTAGAAGTAACGCCGATAATGGTGAGTACGAATATGCAGGTAAGCACGATCTCAACGATAAGACCCGCAGCTGCGCTGCCGTTTACCCCTGCAAGACCGTTGGAGCCAAAGCCCCCTGTTTTGTCTTCAACATTGCCGAGAGTGAAGATGAGGCTCAGAATGCCTGTGCCTGCGATAGAGCCAAGGCACTGAGAAACTACATAGCAGATAAAGTCCTTAACGCTCATTCCGCCGCTGATAAGTACGCCCAGGGAAACCGCAGGGTTGATGTGACAGCCCGAGATATTGCCTACACAGTAAGCCATACCGACGATGACCAGACCGAAGGCGAGAGCGGTAAGAATGTAGCCGCCGCCGTTTACAGCGTCACAGCCCACCAGCATTGCGGTGCCGCAGCCCATAATTACCAAGACCATTGTGCCGATAAATTCGGCAGCATACTTTCTGATTGCTTCCATAGAAACCTCCTGAATTAGATTTTTTTGAATTTCGGGGGTATTTTAAAGTGACTTTTTTCAAATCACTTATAAACATTTTGAAAAAGCTTATTGTATCTTTTGAGCCTTTGCCGACATATTTTCGAAATCAAAGGTCAATTCATAACCGTAAACGCTGTCTGTGAAAACGCCGTCGTCAACGTATTCAAAAGAATCCGATACAGGTATTCCCGTATCAAGACCGTTGGTGTCGACTCCGACAAGGGTTACACTGTACCAGAACAGCTGGGTTACTTCATCGGGGGAATCCCTGTATTGGTCGTAAAACGACCTATCAAGACACGCAAAGTGTGCGCCTATTGAATCGGTTTCTTTATTGTACATACTGTACTGCATAAGAATATAGTGAGCTTCTCCGTTCTGCTCCACTTGGAAAATTCGGATCGCTCCCTCTCCTGTGCATTTTTCGGGTATAGCGCAGCTGTACAGACCGACTAATGCATTATGTATATTGCTTTCAGCAATAACACTGCCATTCGCAATAAACCTCACGCAAATTTTTTCTCCGCTGTAAGTCTTTCCGTAATCTTTATCGTCATTTTCCGGTAAAGATACGATATTGTGAATTTCCACAACTGCAGAGTATTCACCAAGAGCATCTTGGGAAAGTATACTGTTTTTACCGATCTCGGGCTCTCCGAAAACTATATCGGCGGGATCCATTGTTCTTTTGGTCACCTTAAGATCATCTGTGTCAAATTCATATTCGATCTCGGCACTGCTGTCCGAAAATACATTTTCGCTTTTGCAGGCAAAATTGGGGGTCACATAGAATTCATTATCGGAAGATCCGTCTGCGTCCCACTTAAGATATGCATTTTCCCCGCCGTATCTGCTCATATCACAGCAGGCAAAGGCAGATATATACTCATTGTTTACAAGCCTTATATATTCTACTTTAAGTATATATTCTTTTTTCCATTTTTTCGATACAGAAGAATTTAAGAGAATTATTCACACACTCAGCATCTATCGCCATAAGCTTGATATCTTCAATTTGAGCATAAAGTCTGCCGTAAGTGTATGATG
>JAAVIE010000096.1 GCA_014799325.1 Oscillospiraceae bacterium | reverse complement strand
GCTTCATCTTCGGAATTTTGAAATTCTTTTTAAATCAGTCAATTACCGCCAACTTTCCTGAGAGAACCAAAATTAGCACAACTTTCTTAAGAGAGCCGTAAAAATTAGCACAACACCTCTAAAAGCGGTGAAAAATTATCACCTGTTTCCTTAAAGGCGGGTTTCCACTCGCACAACTGTCCTGATAGCACAAGTTATAAAATGCGGGCTACCACTCGCACAACTGCTCTGATAGCACGAATTTCAAAAATCAACCGAGTTCGGATTATTTGCCCAATTTTCCAAGCAAATTTAAATCTTGGCGGTTTTGAAATTCTTTTAAAAAAGGATACGAATATGAAAAAAAGAATAAAGCTCGCCCTTACCGCTGTTTTAACAGGCAGCCTGCTTTTATCGGGCTGTTCAAAAATAGAATACGAAGCTCCCCCTGCGGAAAGCAGTACCGGCACCGGCACATCCGCCGTTATCAACGAGCCTGCGCCTGCCGAAACCGAGCCTGTGGACTACTCTATCCCCGACAAGTATCAGGTGAAAGAGGTCAACATTAACGAGGAGGCTTTTTCACAGACACTGCAGCTTGAAGATGTTTGCACAAACACTCTCCACACCAATTTAATGGGCTATGAGGGCGACGGTTTCATTCAGATAGACACTGACGAGTACGCGGAGTTTACCGTTCACGTTCCCTCTACCCAGTACTACAAGCTCACCCTTTACATGTGCGCCTTTGATACGGGGGTCAATGTCATTATCGGAGGAAACAAGGTAATGTCAGAGGGAGGTTTTGAGACCTTTGACGGAGTTTCCAAGGGCGTTATTTATGCGGATAACGTTTTGGCGTTCACACCTTTTTCAATTGAGGGAATTTACCTTAAAAAAGGCGACAACAAGATAGTTCTCCAATCGGTAGGCGGCGCGGCTTACATGGATATGGTGAAGATAGAAAACGGCAGGAGCGTCAGCAACGGTTTTTACACCATGAGCAATTCCCCTGCAAATCCCGACGCCGATATCAAAACTATCAAAATAATGGGAATGCTGTCTGACTTTTACGGCAAGCAAACCCTTACAGGACAAAAGGTGACCCCCGGAACTAACGCGGAGATCGCCGCCATATATGAGCAGACAGGCAGACTTCCCGCCATAAGACAGGGAGATCTGAGCTGTACCCAAAGCAAAAGTCCCGACTTTGACGCAAGGGATAAGGAATTGGAGCTTGCCAAGGACTGGAGCGACAGAGGAGGGCTGGTGGCTTACGGCTGGAATTGGTACGCGCCAAGCGATACAAGCCACTATCTTTCTGTGGTGACGGATTTTGATTTTTCGGCGGTATCTACCAACATTGATATTTCCGAAGCTTCTCTTGATACGGTGGAAGCCCTTTACGGCAGCGGAGATATTTCAAGAGAGTGCTACAGGCTGATACAGGATATGGACGAAGCGGCAGCGTTTCTGAAGGAGCTGCAGGAAAGCGGTGTTACGGTGCTGTTTTCCCCCTTGCCTGACGGCGGTAAGGGCGGCTACTGGTGGAGCATCGGCGAAAATTATCAGTGGCTTTGGAGAACCCTGTTCAACCGTTTCAGCAAGCTCCACGGCTTAACAAATCTGATCTGGGTATGGAGCGGCGGTTCGGAGCAGTACTTCCCGGGAGATCAGTATGTCGACATTGTGGGGGAGAATATCTACAACACCACAGGCGACAGCGGCAACGGCAGATTTATGGGAACTATCTACTACAAATCTTCCAAAGCTGCCGCAATGACGCACTGTCTCACGGTACCCGACCCCGATGTGCTGGCGCAGGATAACGCCTTGTGGCTGTGGTTCTCCCTGGATAGGGGGGACTGTATTATTGACAGCGAGGGAAAGCTGACGGGGAAGTATACTTCCAATGAGACGCTGGATAGGGCTTATAATAGTGAGGGTATGGTTACTTTGGATGAGCTGAGTGTCAGATGATGAATTTTTGGTTCTCTCAGAAAAGTTGTGCTGATTTGGGTTCTCTCAAAAAAGCTGTGCGAGAGGCAGTCCGCTTTTCGGGAAGGTTGTGCGAGTAGATGCCCGCTTTTCGGGAAAGTTGGCGGTAATTTACTGATTTAAAAGAATATCATTTTTATTTCAAGGTTCTTGGGAGAGCCGTAAAAACCAGCATGACACCTCTAAAAGCTGTGAAAAAATATCACTTGTTTCCTTAAAGGCGGGTTTCCACTCTCACAACTGCCTTGATAGCACAAGTTATAAAATGCGGGCTACCACTCTCACCACTGCCCTGACAGCACAAGTTTAATAATGCGGGTCACCACTCTCACAACTTTCCTGATAGCACGAATTTCAAAAAGGACAAAATTTTCAACGAAAATTTTGTCCGGTTCCCGAAATACAGCTCTTGGCGCTTGCGCCATTGAGCTGTATTTCGGGAATTTTGAAATTCTTTTTAAATCAGTAAATTACCGCCAACTTTCCCGAAAAGCGGGCATCTACTCGCACAGCCTTCCCGAAAAGCGGACTGCCTCTCGCACAGCTTTCTTGAGAGAACCCAAATCAGCACAGCTTTCTTGAGAGAACCAAACGGCACATCTTTTCTGGGAGCATAAAAAAGGGGCTGTCCTTTTTGCAGCCCCTTATATTTATGAGTTCTTTTTTATACTGCGCTTTTTACAGTTCCATTTCCTCCTTGCCCCTGTTATCTATCCTCTTAGCTGAGATAACAAAGAGTGTAACAAAGTAGCAAAGCAGAATAATAAGCAAAGTAATTCCGATACTGCCCCAAAGATTGACCTTGTCTACCTCCTCGCCAAGCAAAGCCTCCTGCGCCTGTGTCGTAAGGGTGAATGGGTGGAATTTGTCTGCGCCCAAAGCGCTGAAAAGTACTGTGAGAATTGTGTTTCCGCCGTACATGATGACTACCGACAAGCCTGCCTTTGCCGTACATAAGCCCAAGGTGAAGTATGCGGCAGTCATAAACGCGTCAAACACTCCCGCCACAAGAGCGGTAACAGCCACTGCGCCTATCGTTATATCATTGTTAGGGAACATCAGACAGCAAGTGCCGTAGCTTATCCAGATCCCGCAAAAGCCGAACACTGCCATTGCCAAAGGATAAACCAGGAACTTAGGCAATAAATACAGCTGAGGAGTAAGCCCTGCATTTTGCGGAATTATCATGGAGCGTTTTTTCAGCTCGCCTCCCGCAGAATACATGGTAACAAGCATTGCCACCAACATAAGAGTGCCTGTGAGATCGCCAAGGGAGCTTATAACTCCCAAAGAGGCAAATTCGGCATCGCTCAGTGAGCCGAAGTCCACGTCTCCCGTTATTTCCATTGAGAAATCCGCCATATTGTTTACAGCCTCTCCGTTGTCGCCCGAATCGGGAACGGTATCCTCCATGCTGAAATCCATATCGCCGATAGCGTCCAGCATCATAAAGGAAACCTTCATCAACAGCGGCGAGACAACGGCAAACAAAACAGCCGCCAGCAAAATTCCCCACATTCTGAAAGAGCGGGTGAAAAACATCATCTCTTTTTTAAGCCCTGTTTTAAGCATTATCGTTCACCACCTTCAAATAAATATCCTCCAAGCTTTCGGTAACAGCTTTCATCTCGGAGGGAACTATGGAATTCTCACCCAAAGTTTTCATCAGCAGCCCTGCGGCGTTTTCAAGCTGATTTGTCCTTATCACAAAATAGCCCGTGTTTTCGTAAAAATCTACTTTTTCGATCAAGGGGTCTTGCTCTAAGCTCCTTACAAGGGAGACCGATCTTTCGTTGGGATCGAACAGCTTCAACTCGATCTCGGGCTTGGCGTAGTCCATAAGGACATCGTTTATCTTGCCCTCGATGACCATTTTTCCATTTTTCAGTATTCCGATACTGCCTGCCGCCTTTTCCACGTCGGAAAGGATATGGGTGCATAGGATAATGGTACAGCCTGTCTGGGCTAAACTGCGTATAATGTTCATAACGTCCGCTCTTCCCTCGGGGTCAAGGGCGGATGTAGGCTCGTCAAGGACAAGTATCTGGGGGTGGTCGAAAATGATCGCGCCGATGCCCATTCTCTGGTTCATTCCTCTTGAATAGCCCTTTATGGTGCGCTTGCCGCCCTCCCGCATTCCTACGATCTCCATTACCTCGTCAATGCGGCTGTTGATGTTGCCCTCGTACTTGCAGCAGGCGGCAATATATCTGAGATATTCGTAGCCGTTCATATAGTTAAAGAGAGAGGGAGTTTCGGGCAGATAGCCTATTTTTATTTTGCTTCCCTCTCCGCTGTTTTCATCGCCTAAGATAACATCTCCGCCGTCCTTGGGGATAACATTGCAGAGAATGTTCATGGTGGTAGTCTTTCCGCAGCCGTTTTTACCCAAAAAGCCGTAGACCTCGCCGGCGGGAACGTTCATGTTGAGCCCGTCCAGGACGCGGAAGTTTTTGTAGCTTTTCTGCAAATTGCGAATGGTTACCATTTTTTAGCACTTCCTTTCCAAACTTTTATTTATGTTATGGCTTTATTGTAGCACAAGAGGGAATGATTGTCAATATAATTTACCAAATATAGGCAGAGATCATAAAAGAAGGCGTTTCGACTTGTAGAATTTGTATAGAAATCAAAAGATGCAAGGCGGCGGGGAAGTAAATATATTTTGAAAAGACGGCAGTCATAGTAAACACAATTTACTATTTTTATAATTTTCGCCCTTTATTTATCATTTTATATGTACATTTGACAACTATCTGACAATGGCGGCGGTTTTCTACTTGATAAACCTTTTAAAAAGTAGTATAATGTAAAATAGCAAATTATGACCACTCAAAACCAACGGAGAAAATATGATAGACATACTGACCTCGGGCGCAAGCCCGCAATATATTATTATTGAGATTTTCGTATTTTTATTTGTAATGCTTGTTGCGCTCCCTCTTCACGAATACGCCCACGGAATGACGGCAAAGCTTCTTGGCGACGACACTGCCGAAAAGAGCGGCAGGCTCACCCTTAACCCCATAGCCCATTTAGACCCAATGGGCGCAATTGCTATGCTGCTTTTCGGTATTGGCTGGGCAAGACCTGTTCCCGTAAATCCATCGCGCTGTACCAAGCTGAAGCCCAAGGCGGCTATGGCAGTTACGGCTATGGCAGGACCTTTGACAAACCTTATTTTGGGTTTTATTGCAGTCATAGCTACACAGTGCATTCTTTACGGCAATCTGGAAATTCTGCTGACAGGGAGGGAATCGGTGGAGTGGTATCTTTACTATGCCGCAGGCTCGGTGGCAAGAATAAATGTTTATTTGGCGGTTTTCAATCTTCTGCCTATACCGCCCTTTGACGGCTCAAGGATTTTCCTTTCCTTTCTGCCTACAAAGCTTTATTTTAAAGTGATGAGGTATGAGAGAGTTATAATGGGAATAATTATGCTCCTGCTTATTACGGGCATTCTTTCTCTGCCGTTGGGATTCTTGACAAATGCAATTATGAACGGAATGGAAACTGCAGTGAATTTTGTGTTGACAATTTTTAAAATAGCACCGTCTGTTTTATAATGGCTTTTTTCGCACAACTTCCCGAAAAGCGGGCTTCCACTCGCACAACTTCTCTAAGAGCGGGCTTCCACTCTCACAACTGCCCTGATAGCACGAATTTCAAAAAGTCCGCTGTTTCCGTAGGAAACAGTGGACGGTTCTTAAAATAAAGCGGAGCGCCGCTTGCGGCGTGCTTCAAGGATGAAGCACTGTCTGCCCAAAGCGTTGACAGGACGTCAACGCCCAAAGCAGACAATCGGAGCCTTTATTTTAAGAATTTTGAAATTCTTTTTAAATCAGTAAATTACCG
>JAAVIE010000095.1 GCA_014799325.1 Oscillospiraceae bacterium | reverse complement strand
AGCGGCGCTCCGCTTTATTTTAAGAACCGTCCACTGTTTCCTGCGGAAACAGCGGACTTTTTGAAATTCGTGCTATCAGGAAAGTGGTGAGAGTGGTGACCTGCATTATTAAACTTGTGCTATCAAAGAAGTTGTGAGAGTGGAAAACCGCCTTTAAGGAAACAAGTGATAATTTTTCACCGCCTTTAGAGGTGTTGTGCTGATTTTTATGGCTCTCTCAGGAACCTTGACATAAAATAGGGGCTGTCTTTTTTACAGCCCTATTTTTGTTTTTATCTGCTTATGTTTACGGCTTCTTATTTAAATTCTCACAATAAAATTTATATGCTTTTTTGCAGAGCAGGGGTCCGAGATCTTCGTCAAATTCGGCGAAAACTTCTTCCAAAGTGTCTTCGTCGGTGGGGGTGAGGTATTTGCCTATGTCCTCGTAGGATTTTATGCGGTCGTCGTTTTCAAAGGGCGAGAATATTTCTGTGTATGCGTCGTCAAAGAGGGTGTATACGTCGGTCAGGTCTGATTCGTCCTCTTCATCTTCTTCCATATTTGCGTCTATCATCCTTTGGATACCGCGCATGGCGTAAGAGTAGCAGTCGTAGCCCCAGCCCAGGAAGAAATCTTCAAAGCCGCCGCTGTACATGTCGGCTGCCAGCTTCCAGAGAGCCGCTATTTCTTGTTCTTCTTCGTCTAATTGGCTCCAGTCGCCGTCGTTGGCGGTTTCAAGCTTGTCGTTGAATTGGCTTGCGTATTGATCCCAGAGTTCGTCGTAGTCTTGCATGGTTGGCCTCCTGTGATTTTGGTTTTTTAATATTTTAGCATAGTGTGGGGGAAATGTCAAATTTTGGGGTTGACAATATGTGAAAAAAATGTTACCTTTATTTTAATAGGGGCAGCTGCGGGAAGTGGGCTTTCGGGATCGTTTTTGGCTAAAGAAAAAACGCTGAGAGGTCGCTCCGCAATTTCCCCAAAAAAGAAAAAGGAGAATTGAACTATGTTGATGTCGTCGCCTATGGGTTGGAATAGCTGGGATTGTTGGGGGGCGTCTGCCACCGAGGAGATCATTCGGCGGAACGCTGAGTTTATGGCCGAGCATTTGAAGAAGTTTGGGTATGAATATGTTGTTTTGGATATTCAGTGGAGTGAGCCTACTGCTGCTAATCATGAATACCACCCCTTTGTGGAATTGTGTATGGACGAGTACGGAAGGCTTGTTCCTGCGGAAAATCGGTTTCCTTCGTCGGCGGGCGGTAAGGGATTTGCCCCTTTGGCTGAGTATGTTCACTCTTTGGGGCTTAAGTTTGGTATTCATATTATGAGGGGGATCCCGCGGCAGGCTGTGCATGGTAATTGCAGGATATTTGGGTCGGAGAAGAGAGCAAGGGATATTGCTAAGACCGATAGCATCTGCGCCTGGAATACCGATATGTATGGGGTGGATCCTTGCAAGGAGGGCGCGCGGGAGTATTATGACAGTATTTTTGCGCTTTATGCTTCCTGGGGCGTGGACTTTATCAAGTGCGACGATATTGCGCGGGAGATGCCTCATGCGGAGGCTGAGCTGGTTATGATCAGTGAAGCGCTGCGGGGGTGCGGGCGTGAGATGGTGTTCAGTATTTCGCCCGGGCCTGCGCCTTTGGATAAGGCGGAATTGTTTAAGCAAGTGGCTAATATGTGGCGGATCACTGACGATTTTTGGGATAAGTGGGAATTGCTTTACGGTATGTTTGAAAGAGCCGAGAAGTGGTGCGTTCATACGGGAGCGGGGCATTATCCCGACGCCGATATGCTGCCTGTGGGGGCTATTTTGCAGGACTATGGGGAGGACGGTTGGACTAAGTTTACTAAAGATGAGCAGTTTACTATGATGACGCTTTGGAGTATTTTCCGTTCGCCGCTGATGATCGGGGGCGAGCTTAGCAAGACTGATGAGTTTACTTTGTCTTTGCTTACCAATGAGGGAATCTTGAAGATGCACAAGAATTCTCGGCATGCGCATCAGCTTTGGCGGCGAGTTATTGATGGGGGAGAGCATATCGTCTGGATCGCTCAGAATGTTGAGGGCGGTTGTTATTTGGCTGTGTTTAATGCGGGGGACGGGGATAGTTTTATTGACGTTTCTCTTGCGGAGGCTGAGATCTTTGGCAGGGTCAAGGTAAGGGAGCTTTGGAGCGGAGTGGAGTTTGAGGCTGAGGGTAGTTTTAAGGTGGAGATCGCTTCACATGGAGCTGTGGCTTATTGGATCGTTTGATTTTTTGATTTTTTGTTTTTTAGTTTTAATAAAAAGCACCGAATGTTTTTTGTTCGGTGCTTTTTATTTTTTTGTGGAGGTTTGGTCTATTTTTGTTTGGTGTTTTCTTTTTTAGCCTTCGGCTGTTGTGGTGTCGGCACCGCCCTCGGCTTCGGTGTTTGCTCCGCTGTCTTGGGAGTCGGCGGAGGTTTCTTCGGTGGTTGGGTTGGTTTCGGCGGGGACGCTTATTGTAGTTGTGGTGATGTCGCCGTTGTTATCTCCGCCTGCGGTGCCTGTGCCTGTGCCGCTGTCGGGTTTGTCGCCGTTACATGCGGTGAGGGTCAGGAAGAGTATTGTTATTGTTGTTATCATTAAGGCTTTTTTCATTTTTTGTTCTCCTTGTATTTTAAGTTTTTGTTTATCCTTTTTAATATTATGATTATTTGTTTTCTTTTTGTTATTATTCCGCTTTATTTTGAAATATTGCGTTTTTGAGTTTGGAAAAATTAGTCATTGTAATTCAGTTTATATGTGTGGTATTGTTATGGTGGGGAGTTTGGATCGAGTGGTTTTTCAGATTTTTGAAATTGGACATTGTAGTTCAGTTTGTATGTGTGGTATTGTTATAGTGGGGAGTTTGCACAAGGAATCTAAAATCGGTGAAAAATTATCATCTGTTTCCTTAAAGGCGGGTTTCCACTCTTACAACTGTCCTGATAGCACGAATTTCAAAAAGTCACAAAATTTTCTCCGAAAATTTTGTGCGGTTCCCGAAATACAGCTCTTGGCGCTTGCGCCATTGAGCTGTATTTCGGGAATTTTGAAATTCTTTTTAAATCAGTAAATTACCGCCGGCTTTCCTTAAAAGTGGGCTGAAATTAGCACAAGTTTACTGAGAGCGGGCAGATATTAGCACAATTTTTTTGGGAGAATAATAAAAACAGGAGGAAAAAATGTTTGGATTTGGTAAAAAGTCAAGCGCGGAGTTTGACGGCGTTTTTGGCGGCGAGGGTTCTATGACCGAGAGGGAATTTCTGGAAAAGGAAATTGAAAGGTGGAAGGTCAGTCCCGGGCGGAAGATGATGATAACGGGTCAGCTTTATTATGAGGGGGAGCAGGACATTCTGCTTCGTAAGAGGACCGCTATCGGGCAGGGCGGGCAGTTGGAGGAGATCGAAAATCTTCCCAACAATCGTGTTGTGGATAATCAATATGCTAAGCTTGTAAATCAGAAGGCTGACTATCTTTTAGGGCAGCCTTTTGTTGTGCGCGGAGATAATGTTCGGTATGTTAAGATGCTGAAGAAGGTTTTTAACAAGGGGTTTATGAAGATGCTTAAGAACGTGGGCAAGGGGGTGCTTAATTGGGGTATTGCGTGGATATATCCTTATCTTGATGCTGAGGAGGGGATATGCGTCAAGATCATTCCCGGGTATGAGGTCTTGCCTTTCTGGAAAGACAGCGGGCATACTCGGCTGGATAAGGCGGTGCGTGTTTATAAGGTCTGCGGGTATGAGGGGAAGAAGCCTGTGGTTATTGAGAAGGCTGAAGTTTACTCCGAGAACGGGGTGGAGAGGTTTATTCTGGATAATGGTAAGCTGGTTCCCGACAGTGCCCAGGGTGAGAGGTTTGATTTTCTTGGGGGCGGGCTCGCTTATGGGAAAATACCCCTTATTCCTGTTAAGTATAATGAGAGCGAGATACCGCTTATTAAGAGAGTTAAGTCTTTGCAGGACGGTATAAATGAGCTGCTGTCGGATTTTCAGAATAATATGCAGGAGGATCCGCGGAATACCATTCTTATTTTGAAGAATTATGACGGTACTAATTTGGGCGAGTTCAGGAAGAATCTTGCTTTGTACGGGGCTGTTAAGGTAAGGTGTGATTCTGAGGCGCAGGGCGGTGTTGAGGCTTTGGAGGTCAAGGTGGACGCAGGAAATTACCGCGCGGTGCTGGAGCTGTTTAAGCAGGCTCTTATTGAGAATGGTATGGGGTATAGCAGTATGGGATTTCGGAACAGCGGAAGTGCTTTTGCTAATCCCAATCAGCTTAATATCAAGTCTATGTATACAGATATTGATTTAGACGCTAATGAAATGGAAATGGAATTGCAGTGGGCTTTTGAGAAGCTTATGTATTTTATTAACGGGTATTTTTCCTTTCTTGGGCTGGGGGATTTCGGTGATGAGGATATTGAAGTTATTTTTAACCGCGATATGTTGATCAATGAGTCGGAGGCTATCGATAACTGTATCAAGTCGCTGGGGCTGTTGTCTGAGGAAACTGTGGTGGCGCAGCACCCTTGGGTCAATGAGCCTGTACGGGAGATGGAGAGGATCGGGAAGAAACGGGTACCACTCGCACCACTGACCTAAGGGCGGGTTACATAATAGCACAACTGCTCTGATAGCACGAATTTCAAAAAGCGTCAGAATTTTCGGAGAAAATTCTGACCGGTTCTCAAAATAAAGCGGAATGGAGCGAAGCGCAATGGAGCTTTATTTTGAGAATTTTGAAATTCTTTTTAAATCAGTAAATTACCGCCAACTTTCCTGAGAGACCAAATTAGCACAAGTTTTTTGAGAGCATAAATCAGGGGCTATATTTTATAGCAGATAAGAATTTTTTTTAACAGGAGGAAATTATGGAAGAAATTGTTAAGAGCGGTATGGGCGTTAGCGATACTGCGGTGGGTGATGTTGTCGAGACGATTGGCGATGTGGCGGATCGCTATGAGGTCGGCGGTGATGACGGCAGTAAGGAAGCTAAGGAGAGTTTGAATGAGGGGGAGAAGGCAGAGGAGAGTTTTTCTGACAGTGAAGATGCGGAAAAGATCTTGTCTGACGGTGAAGAAAAGGGAAAGTCCTTGGCTGATAGTGAAGAAACAGAAAAGAGATTTCTTGAAAAGGAAGTTGCGAGATTGAAGGACGAGGTCGTTCGGCAGAAAGAGGAGTTTGATGCAGCCGTTGAGGAGATGAGAGTCAAGAGCGCTGTTGTGGAAAGACTGTATGGAGTTGGGGCTAAAAATCCCGGGCTTTTGGTGAAGCTGATAGACTGTTCTAAGGTCGGATTTGGTGAGGACGGCGGGCTTGTTGGGCTTGAGGAGCAGATCGGGGCTTTGAGGGAGAATGAGGGGTATTTGTTTGAGGAGAAACGGCTTTCTGATTCCCTTGGGTGTTTTCGTCCGGAGGAGAGCGGGGATCTTGCGGAGACCGGAGTTGATTTTTCGCAGATGACTTATTCGGAGATGATCAGGGCTCTGGGGAGATAGTGGTTTGTTTTGATTGCCGATTGGTGGGGTGCGCTTGTTGGTTGGGAGGGAGGGGTTGGAGTTTGCAGTTGGCGGCTGGGAGTGGGTGCTGCGCGAAACCGCCGAATTTTCGCTTGCGAAAATTCGAGAGGCTGCGGCTTGCCGCGGCCTCATGCTTTTGCCTTGGCAAAAGCGCGGTTTCGCCCCTGCTGATGGGCAGTTTTTCCTTTAGGGGCAGTTTTGATTGAACGGCATTGAGCCGGGGTGGTTGGGGGGGAGGGGTTGGTTTTGGGGTAGGGCGTTTTTGAGGGGGTGTTTGGGAGTGAATGTGAGAATTTGGTAGGGTGGTGGGGTTGGAGTTTTGGGTGTGATTTGTTGGCGGTTATAATTGGCAGGAGATTGTTGAGAGTGGGTGAATAATTATTGCTCGTTTCCTTTAAAGCGGGCTGCCACTCGCAAAAGTTTCCTGATAGCGCGAATTTCAAAAATCAACTGAGTTCGGATTTTTGCCCAGTTTTTCAAGCAAAAAGCCGAACTCAGTTAGATAGCAAACTTTTTAAAATTGCTTGCAATTTTAAAAAGTTTGCGGTTTTGAAATTCTTTTAAATCAGCTAAAATATCACAAGTTTCTTACAGAATAAACATTTAATTAAAGAAAGGACATTGTATGGCAAAATTTGATTCTAAAAGTTTTAATCCGCAGGCCTTTGGTGCTTATGTGGATCGTATTCCCAATGTTAAGAAAAGTGAGTTGGCAGGCTCCGGGGCTGTTGGGGGAAATGAAAACGCTAAGCATGCGCTTTCAAGTCAGACAGGCTCTCTTTACTGCCGTATTCCTTATTCCGATAGGATCGACGGATCTACCTCGCAGAATAATGACGGTAATACTGATATTGTTTCTTCGGGTACTTCTTCCTATGAGCAGGGGCTGGTGGTTGCTTCCCGCATGGATAGCTGGACTGAGCGTTCATTCAGCAGAAATATTACTGCCGGTGTGGATTTTATGGACGCGGTGGCGCAGCAGATCGGGGATTATAAGCAGCAGGTGAAGCAGAATATTCTGTTGGCTATTCTTTCCGGGGTGTTCGGTATGAAAACCGATGGAAGCGATTTTAAGGCTAAAGCGGCTAAAGAATTTATTGAAAAGCATACCTATGATATTTCCAAGGAAGCGGGCGAGGGCGCTTTTGTGGGGGCCGATACCCTTAATAAGGCGGTGCAGAAGGCTTGCGGCGATAACAAGTCGGTGTTCAGTCTTGTTATTATGCATAGTGAGGTGGCTACTAATTTAGAGAATCTGCAGCTTTTGAAATATCTTACTTATACTGATAAGGCGGGTATTACAAGGGATCTTGCTATGGGTTCCTGGAACGGCAGAACTGTGCTTGTAGATGACGGTATGCCTGTTGATGCGGCTGATGACGGCGAGTTGGTCTATACCACTTATATTCTTGGCAGAGGGGCTATTGTGCTGGATAATATCGGCGATTTTGTTCCTTATGAGATGAGCAGAGATGCAAGGACTAACGGGGGCGAGGATACTCTTTATGTGCGTGACCGTTATATTTGCGGCGTTGACGGTATTTCTTTTGAGAAGCCCGATTCTTTGGTTGGGTCTGCTTCTGACGATGATCTTGCTGACGGTGAGAACTGGTGCATTATCAATGACGGCGCTAAGACTATTCCTCACAAGGCTATTGCCGTGGCGAGAATAATTTCTAAAGGCTGATTTTTTGGGGAGGTGAATGGGGTGTACGGTTTGGTCAGGGAAAGACTTGAGGCCTTTGGGTATCAGTTTAAGAAAGATGATGAGGGGCTGCTGAAAGCGTCTGTTGGGAGAGCGCAGAGGAATGTCAGTAATGAGTGTAATTTATATGATATTCCCGAAGAGCTTTTGGACGTTGTAATTGATATGGCTGCCGGGGAGTTTTTGGCGGTCAAGAAGGTCGTTTGTCCGCAGGATATTGATTGTGTGGATCTTAATGCGGCTGTTAAGCGTATTGAGGTTGGGGATACCAATACCATTTTTGCGGTTGGTGAGGGTAGTCTTACCGATGAGCAGAGGTTTGATCGTTTTGTGGAGTATCTTCTGAATTATGGCAGGGCGCAGTTTAACTGTTTTCGGAGGGTGAAGTGGTGATCGGTTATAGTGGCAGTTTGGGAGATGCTCTGATCATGGCGAGAGCGGAAAAATGTTTGATTATGGCGGGAGGTTGAGATCGTGACGGATTACAGCAGAGTCAGGGGCGCTGTTGAGAGAGCTTATGACGGGGTTTGCTCGGTGGTGGAGTATAGGGACGTTGTTGATGAGGTCAGTGGTATTACGCGGAAGGAGGAGGTGGTTATGGCTGAGGGGGTGGCTTGTAAATTGTCTTTTGAGCTGAATTATCCTTCGGAGCAGACTGATACTGTTTCGGTTATCTCTCAGAGAGCTAAGCTGTTTGTGGCTCCTGAGGTTGATATTAAGAATGGGTCCAAGATCGTGGTGGAGCAGTATGGGAAGAAAGGTGAATACTGCTGCTGCGGTGAGACTGCCGTTTATCCTACTCATAGGGAGATACGGGTGGCGCCTTTTGTTCGGTGGGCGTGATCGCATGACATATCTAAAAGCGGGTTTCTATTCTCACAACTGTCCTAAAAGAACGATAAAAATCAGCACAACCCCCTCTAAGGGCGGGCTGCCACTCTCACATCTTCTCTGATAGCACGAATTTCAAAAATCAACTGAGTTCGGATTTTTTGCCCAGCTTTTCAAGCAAAAAAGCCGAACTCAGTTAGATAAGAAACTTTTTAAAATTGCTTGCAATTTTAAAAAGT
>JAAVIE010000094.1 GCA_014799325.1 Oscillospiraceae bacterium | reverse complement strand
CCCGCATTTTTTAACTTGTGCTATCAAGGCAGTTGTGAGAGTGGTGACCCGCATTTTTTTACTTGTGCTATCAAGGCAGTTGTGAGAGTGGTGACCCGCATTTTTTAACTTGTGCTATTAAGACAGTTGTGGGAGCGGAGACCTGCATTTTTTAACTTGTGCTATCAGGACAGTTGTGAGAGCAGAAACCCGCTTTTAGAAGTGTTGTGCTTATTTTTAAAAAAATTTTTCTGTCCCCCCTTGACAAAACACAATTCTTTGCGTATAATAAAAACAACATAACTGTACTAATTCAAATAAGACAGTGTTAACACAGTATCAAAAATGTAAGAAAAAACTCAAATCAAAAAGGGGAACAAATGATTACAGTAGACTACAAGGACAAACGCCCTATATATGTTCAGCTGGCGGACAATATAAGCGCAATGGCGCTATCGGGAGAGCTTAAGCCAATGGAGCAGCTCCCCTCCGTGCGGCAGCTGGCTGTGTCAATGGGCATAAATCCAAATACTATTGCCAGAGCCTACGGCGAGCTGGAACGCAAGGGCATAATATACAGCGTTGCGGGAAAAGGCTCCTTTATCAGCAACGATCTTGCCTTTTTTGCAGAGGAAAAAATCAAAAAGGTAGAGGAAAAGCTCCGTGCAGGCATCAGTGACGCCAAAGCAAGCGGAGTTTCCAAAGAAAGACTTTTAGAAATAGTAGGTGAAGAATATGATAGAGATTAACGGACTAAATAAATACTTTTCGGAATCGGGGGTTCTCTCCCTTGATAACGTTTCCATGACCGTTCCCGACAACAGCATAGTGGGGCTTATCGGCATCAACGGCGCGGGAAAATCCACTCTCCTCCGTATCATTGCGGGAATTTACAAGCAGGACACAGGCACGGTTTCAGTTGACGGCGAACGTATCTACGAAAACAACCGCGCCAAATCCAAGATCGCCTATATAAGCGACGATCAGTTTTATCAGCCCGGAATGACTATGAAAAGGCTGGCTTCCATACACGCCTCCCTCCGCGAGGGCTTTTCCTGGGAGAAATTCAGAAATTTAGCGGACAGATTCGGTCTTGACGTAAACAAACGCCTTTCGGGATTTTCCAAGGGTATGAGAAGACAGAGCGACATTGTAATAGCCCTGTCCTACGGCGCAAAATATCTCCTTTGCGACGAGACCTTTGACGGACTTGACCCCATAACACGCGAACTCACCAAAAAAATATTTATGGAAGAAATGACCGACAACAACGCCACTATCCTTATGTCCTCCCACAACCTCCGCGAAATGGAGGACATCTGCGACAGAATTCTCCTTATCGACAACGGCAGACTGGTATTAAGCGCCGATATAGACGATATGAGAGGACTTGTTAACAAGTATCAGCTGGTACTTGAAAACAGCAATCAAAATATCTCCTTTGACAGCTTAAACGTTTCCGCCCTTAACAACAGCGGTAAGATGATAACCTTTATCGCAGACGGAAACAGTGAGGAAATCGAAGCATCGGTACGCAAGCTGGCGGCTGAAAAGGGCAATGAGGTCATCTATATAGAAGCTGTGCCTTTGAGCCTGGAAGAAATTTTCATGTATAAGCTCAGAAAAAGCGACGTTTCCGATCGGGAGGTTATCTGATGAACGACTTTCAAAAGACCTTTAAGGTGACCTGGTTCGGAATAAAGAGCTGTAAGCCGCTTATTGCGCTGATGCTGCTTATCTGCTGCTTTTTCGTTCCTGCCTTTATATACCTTATTTTCAACGAAGCCAAGGGAGAAAACCCCGTTCTTAACGGCTATGTGATGTCAAGTATCGGCATTTTCGCCGCTTACGCAGGGGGAATATTTGCGCCGATCTTGCTTTTCTCCTACCTGCACAACCGCACCGAACAGGATTTTTACAGCGCTATGCCTGTCAGGAGAATACAGTATTTTTCGGGCTATTTTATTGCGGGACTGCTGAGCTTTCTTGTGCCCTACACACTGATGTTCATAGTATGCGGTTTTCTGCCGAGCAGCGGACTGTGGTCGGGATATTTGAAGCCTGTGGCAATGTACTTTGTGCTGTACTGCTCAATTACCCTGTGTATGATGTTCAGCACCTCCAAGGCGGGGACGGCTGTTACCTTTGTACTGAGAAACGGACTTGCCGCTTCGCTGGTAGTGCTTCCTTTCGTGCTGGCGAACCTTGACAGCAGCGCTTATTTTGATCTGCTGTCCGACAAGATACTTATGTTTACTCCCATAGGAACGGGCTTTACCGTTATGAAGGACTACGAGCATGTTCTGCCGGTACAGCTTGTGATAGCAGTCATTGAGCTTGGGGCGTCCTACTTCCTCTATGCGAAGAGAAGAAACGAAACTGCACTTGCCCTGGCTTTTCCCAAAACAAGATATTTGTTCCAGTATGCGGTGATGACCGTAGTGATTCTCTATGTGGCAGCCTTTTTCTCATTGCTTTTTGACTTAGACACCGATTATTTTACCGAAGAGGGATTGACTTTTACTATATTCTTTGTGGTGGTATTCAGCTTTATTGTTTTCGTTATCCTCAATATGATATTGGAGAAAAATTCAAAAGCGGCTTTCCACAAGATAAGACATCTGTTTATTTTCCTGGGCGGCTTCGGGCTCATAACCTCCGTTACCGTAAGCCTGCTGATTGCTAATGTGCCTTACAGCGTACTCCCCTTCACTCCCAAATTTGCTGTGGTATATGTGTATAATGTAGAAGAGGTCACTGTGGGTCAGGATTTTGATTATGGAAATGATTTTGATTTCGGTGTGAATATTCAAAAGAAATATATCTGGATCGACGATGACGGTACTCAACAGCATGAAATCGATTATAAAACGGCTTATTGCAGAGTAGAAAGCCGCAATGCATTTATCGTCACCGACCCTGAAAAGCTGAGAGCGCTGACGAGCTATGCGCAGTCAAGACCGAAACTGGGCAGACTGGGCAATATAGCGCTTCTTCCCTCCGGTGCCGGCTGGAGCTACTATGGCAGCAGCATGGAATTTGAGGAAGAGATTCCCTCCGACTTTATGGCTTTCAGAGTTGATTTTTACAATGCAAATGTAAAATTTGGCGACACTATCACCCTGGAAGCCTTAGCGGAGCTGATTTCAAGACCTTCCCTTTCCGGCACATACAGAGAAAGCACCCGATACGGCTTCGGCAGAGGTGACAGCTATATTTCGGGCTTTGCGGACGTGACCGTAAATTAAATTGAGATTTTAGGAGAACCTATGAGCTATACAAAAAAATTGCTGAGAATTTCTTGGTTCGGCGTAGAAAACAACTATCCAATGATAGGAATAATACTGCTTATCAGCTGTTTTCTCATGCCTGCCTTTACCGTCCTTGCTCTGACGCTGAATAACGGCGGCCACATGAGCGAGGATTCCGCCCAGAGCGTTATCAAGGTGTACGGCACGGTCCTTGCCTATCTTGAGGGATTCATTCTGCCGATAGGACTGTTTTCCTACATCCACAAGCGCAGAAGCTGTGATTTTTACAACTCTATGCCTGTGAGACGCAGTCAGTATTTCTTTGGCTATGCCCTTACGGGACTGGCGGTATTTACGGTTTCCTTTGGGTGGATGTTCATGGCGCATTTTGTGCTGACGGGCTTCAATAACATTTTCCCCTGCTTTTTGCCGCCCTTTGCAATGTTCATTTCAATATTCTGCTCAATGACATTTGCAATATGCTTTTCGGGATCCATAATGTCCGCCCTGGTGACTTTTGTACTGCGAAACTGCATTAATGTTGCAATAGTGCTGCTGCCTTTGGTAATTGCGGGCGCGGACATGAATTCCTATTTTGAATTTGTCTTTGAAAAGCCTTTGTGCATTCTCACCCCCGTTATGGCAGTAGGCAGCTGGGCGGCGGAATGGTATGGAGTAATGCTGCTGCAGGTGTTTGTTGCTTTTATAGAGCTTGCGCTTGCTTTTCTGCTTCACCGCTACCGCAAAAGCGAGACCACTATGGCAGTTGCCTTTCCGAGATCCCGCTATCCTTTTCAGTATATAGTGATGCTGATACCTGCTTTTTTAGTGGACGCTCTGCTGATGTATTCCATGGATTACTTTTTCGGAATAAATAACAATTCCTATTATGATTTTTTTACGAGCAACGATTTTTATCTGATGATACTGATCACCCTTATTGTGATCATCATTTCCTTTGTATTTCTGAATATCGTTCTGGAGAAAAACGGGAAAGCGGCTTTTTCAAAAATAAGACATCTCTTTATTTTCACTGCCTGCTACGCCCTGATAATGTTTGTCATATTTGATTGGATAGCGCCAAATATCCCCTATCAGGTGCTTCCCTTCAATCCCGAATATGCGGTGATCTGCGTAAACGACGTTACCGTGACAAAGAAAGATCTCACCATTGATGATTTTGTCGCGGAGGGATATTACGGTTATGATTATGATACGGAGTATGCTTACGAGATAGCTGAAGATTTGCTGAGCAAGGGCACTTACTATAATCTCACCGTATCCGACACCGTAAGCGAAGCCTACTGCATCACCGACAGGGAAAAGCTGAACAGCCTGCTGAAAATGGTACAGAGAGCCGTCAGCTACAGATCTGTTGAGTTTATCAGCTCCGAATACAGCCATTCTATTCCAAATGTAGACACGGAACAGGAACTGCGTTCCATTAAAATGTACACCATATATTTTATGAAAGGCAATAAGCCCTATATCCAGGAGGGAATGTCCATTTACAATTTCACCAGTCTTAACGACTACAGCCGCTGTATGAAATATTACTGCTCTTCCACAAGCGGCGACGAAATGGAGGATTTCAAGGACATCAGGCTTGATCCTATGGACTTTTCCGCAGGCGGGGAGAAAACCATGAACGTTTATATCCCCGACGATTTCGATTACTCCGATCTATATCCCGAAACTTCATTGCCGCCTATGCCGTCAGACCCCGCTGTTACCTCTGAGGCAGTGACAGGACTCCCTGTTACCGCCGAGGGAGCGGCAATTCCTCCCGTTACATCGGAAACCGAATTATATACAGAACCGCCTATGACCTTGCAGACCACAACCGCCGTAATGCCTTGACTGTTATGATAAAATGTGATAAAATACAGACAAGGACGGTGACAGAGTGAACGAAACAGACAGACAACAGCTTCGTGAGGAAATAAAAAAGCGCATAAAGCAAATGTGCCTTATGGACGACGACTTTATGACAATGGTTTTGCAGCATAAGGAATGTGCGGAGCTGGTATTGCGCATTATTCTTAGCAAAAAAGACCTTACCGTGATAAACTGTAAGAGCCAATATGAAATAAACAGCTTAAGCGGACGTTCCGTAAGGCTTGATGTATACGCCGTAGACTCGGAGGGCAGAAAGTACAATATCTAGATACAGCGTTCAGACCTTGGAGCATTCCCCGAAAGAGCAAGATATAACAGCAGTATGATCGATTCGGATTCCCTTGACAAAAATCAGTCGCCGAGGGAGCTGCCTGAGATATACGTTATTTTCATCACCGAGCATGATGTGCTGAAAAGGAATCTGCCAATTTATAACATTGAGCGTGTTATTACACAGACGGGCGAGTTATTTAACGACCGCTCGCATATAATATATGTAAATTCGCAGATCCGTGACGAGACTGCTCTCGGTAGGCTTATGAGCGATTTTCACAGCAAGGAGCCTAAGGAAATGAATTATCTTGTGCTTGAGGAGAAGAGTGAATATTATAAGTATGGAGGAGGTAAGAGTAATATGTGTAGGTTGGTGGAAGAGTTGGTTGTTGAGGAAAACAAGAAAACAGAAGAGAAATGCAGAAAAGAAACCACAATAGAATATATCAAAAGATTTTTACTTGACAAAGAATTATCATTTGAAAAAATAGCACAAATGTTTGATGTAAGCGTTGAAGAAGTAAAAAGAATATCTGACAGCCTTACTTAAACTATAATTTTCTCAAAAATAATACCCCCAAAAAGCCGCCCTGCGACAACAGGCGGCTTTACCTATAAATATAAAGAACAAAAGGAAACACAAAATTGGACAATCAGGAATATCTTGAAAAGGGTCTTACCCTGCAGCAGGTGGAGGAAAAAACAAAAAAGGGCGAAATAAACCTTGACGCAAATCCCCCCACAAAAACGGTAAAAGAGATAGTGCGTTCAAATATATGCACATTTTTTAACCTGCTGAATATCATTTTAGGCTTGCTGGTAATATTGGTAGGCTCATATAAAAACGCTCTTTTTTTAGGAGTTATCTTTTTCAATATCATAATAGGAATTTTCCAGGAGGTAAGGGCAAAGCGCGTCATTGACAGGCTCAGCCTTGTTTCGGCCCCGAAAGCCTTAGTAATCCGAGAGGGTGTAAAAAGGGAAATACCCACCTCTGAAATAGTCCTGGGCGACCTCACCGAGCTGTCTGCAGGAAAACAGATCTGCTCCGACTGCAAAGTTTTAGAGGGAGAATGCGAGGTCAACGAATCCCTCATAACAGGGGAAAGCGATCCCGTATTGAAAAACATCGGCGATGAAATGATGTCGGGAAGCTTTATTGTCAGCGGCAATGTCAAAGCGCAGGTGGTGAGAGTGGGGGCGGATAACTTCGCCGCAAAAATGACTGCAGGAGCAAAGTATCTGAAGAAAAACAACAGCGTAATGCTTAAATCCCTTGACACCATTATAAAAGTTATCGCTATCTGCATAATCCCAATGGCGGCAGGACTTTTTCTGAACTCGATCTTTATTTCCTCTCAGCCCACAGACAGAGCAGTGGTAAGCACCGTCGCCGCTCTTATAGGCATGATCCCCGAGGGTCTGTATCTGCTGGCAAGCGTAGTTATGGCAGTAAGCACTGTAAGGCTTGCCGCCAAGAAGACCCTTGCGCAGGATATGTACTGTATAGAGACCTTGGCAAGAGTTGACACCCTGTGCCTTGACAAAACGGGAACCATTACCGAGGGAAAAATGCAGGTAGAAAATACTGCGCTCCTTATTGAGGACTTCCCTCTTGACAGCGCAATGACCGCTTTCGTTTCGGTAATGGGCGACGACAATCCCACCTTTAATGCGGTGAAAGCAAGGTGGGGCGTTGGCTTATCCGCAGAGCTAAATAATTCGGGAACAAAAGCTTTGGAACAGCCCGCAGAAATTCCCTCCAAAAAAATAAATGCCGTGAGAACACTGCCCTTTTCCTCCGCAAAAAAATGGAGCGGCGCAGAGTTTGAAAAAGGCTCTCTTATTTTCGGCGCCCCCGAATTTATTTTGGGAAATGACTACGAAAAGATCCGCCCCCGGTGCGAAAAAGCGCAGCAGGAGGGGCTTAGAGTGCTTCTGACAGCCTACTCGGACAAGCCCTTTAACGGTCACGATCTGCCCTCGGATATAAAGGCGGCGGCTTTGATCTTCATAGGCGATATTATCAGAAAAGAAGCTCCCGACACCCTTGCATTTTTTGATAAGCAAGGCGTTGACATAAAAATAATTTCGGGCGACAACCCCGTTACCGTTTCCAGGATCGCAGGCAAGGCAGGAGTGAAAAACGCGGAAAAATTTGTTGACGCTTCCACCCTTGCCGATGAGGATATAGAAAATGCGGTAAAGGAATATACCGTATTCGGACGTGTTACCCCTCAGCAGAAATTACTGCTGGTACAAGCCTTGAAAGCCCAAGGCAAGACAGTGGGAATGACAGGTGACGGCGTAAACGACGTTTTAGCCCTTAAAGAAGCCGACTGCTCCATAGCAATGCAGTCGGGCAGCGACGCCGCAAGAAGCGTTTCAAACTTAGTACTGCTTGACAGCAACTTTGCTTCAATGCCAAAAGTAGTGGCGGAGGGCAGACGGTCGGTAAACAATTTACAGCGCAGCGGCGCGCTGTTTCTCACCAAGACTATTTATTCCTTTATACTTGCGTTTATCTTTATGTTTTTACCCCTGCCCTATCCGTTCCAGCCTATACAGCTTACCCTGATAAGCACCACTGCAATAGGCACTCCAAGCTTTCTCTTAGCGTTAGTGCCAAATACGGATATTATAAAGGGCAGCTTTATACGGAATATTTTATGCAAGGCAATGCCCCAGGGCATAACCGTTGCCCTTTGCTCCATTTCATCGGTATTGGTGGCGGAATTTACCGATATTCCCATGGACTGTATGTCTACTTTGACAACTATCATAGTGGCGGCGGTAAGCTTTTTCGTGGTGTTCCGCCTTATGAAGCCTATCAAGCTGTGGAAAGGCATTTTATTGGCAGTCCTTATGGGGGGATTCGGGGGCGCGGCTTTGCTGTTCCCGAGCTTCTTCGCATTGCAGCCGCTTGCCCTTAACAGCATTATTGCAGCGGTAGCAATAATAGCCGCGGGAATCGGGGTTATGCTTTTGTTGGAAAAAGCTGCCGATCCTATTCTTGATTTTCTGTATGGTATTTTTGTAAAGCTGAGAGACGGTGCAAGAAAATTCAGAGCAAAGCTTTTTAAAAAGCAATAGTATAAATTCCCAAAAAAAGAAAGGGCACATCTATGGAACAACAGACAAAAAGACAAGTATATATCTTCTCCGACGGAGCCTGCAGCGGAAACCCCGGTCCGGGAGGCTACGGAGTTATTTTGCGCTGTGAGGGCAAGGAAAAAGAGCTAAGCGGCGGAGAACATCAGACCACCAACAACCGTATGGAGCTTATGGGAGTTATCACGGGGCTTGAAGCGCTGAAGTACCCCTGCAAGGTCACAATACAGACCGACTCAAAATATGTGGTGGACGGTATTGAAAAGGGCTGGGCTAAAAGCTGGAAGAAAAACGGATGGATAAAAAGCGATAAGAAGCCCGCTCTTAATTCTGACTTGTGGGATAGGCTGCTTAAGCTGCTGGATATTCATGAGGTGAAGTTTACTTGGATAAAGGGGCATGCGGGGCACCCTGAGAATGAGAGGTGCGATAGGCTGGCGGTGGAGCAGAGGGATCTTAATAAGTAAAAATAATGGGGCTGTAAAAAGACAGTCCCATTATTTTATGCTCTCAAAAAAGCTGTGCTGATTTATGGTTCTCTTATAAACGTTGTGCGAGTGGAAACCCGCTCTTAGGACAGTTAGCGGTAATTTGCTGATTTAAAAAGAATTTCAAAACCGACAAGAATTAAAAATTTCTTGAAAAAATGGGAAATTTTTAATTCTTGTCTATCTAACTGAGTTCGGCTTTTTTGCTTGAAAAGCTGGGCAAAAAATCCGAACTCAGTTGATTTTTGAAATTCGTGCTATCAGGACAGTTGTGCGAGTGGAAATCCGCTTGTAGAAATGTTGTGCTGTTTTTTTACAGCCCATAAGCCTACTTTGCCAACACCTTAGAAAGCTCCTCACTAAACGCCACAGGATCCTCAATACTCATACCCTCAATAAGCATAGCCTGGGTATAAAGCAGATCCGCATAGGTGGAAAGCATTTCCCTGTCATTGTCAAACAGGAATTGCAGCTTGTCAAAAATGGGGTGATTGGGGTTTATTTCAAGCGCCTTGTCCGCCTTAGCCTTCTGCTCGGTGGGCATTGCGTTCAATACCTTCTCCATTTCAACGGAAAGAGCGCCGTCGCTGGTAATACAAACAGGGTGAGATTTCAGCTTGTTGGTAAGGCGAACGTCCGCAACCTTATCACCCAGAGCCTCCTTTATAGCCTGGCAAAGCTCCTTGCTGTCCTCGTTCTTCTCCTTGATCTCCTTCTTTTCCTCCTCGGTCTCAAGATCAAGGTCGCCGCCCTGTACCGATTTGAACTTCTTCTCGTTGTAATCAACCATCATCTGAATGCAGAACTCGTCCACATTGTCGGTAAGATAAAGTATCTCGTAGCCCTTGTCCTTTACGGTCTCTACAACAGGAAGGGCGTCAATCCTCTCAACGCTTTCGCCCGAAGCATAGTAAATGCAGTCCTGACCTTCCTTCATGCCTGTTACATATTCCTCCAGGGTAACAGGCTTCTTGTCCTTGCTTGAAGTGAACAGCAGCAGATCCTGCAAGAGATCCTTATTCATACCGTAGCCGTTGTAGATGCCGAATTTAAGCTGCAAGCCAAATGCCTTCCAGAATTCCTCGTACTTTTCTCTTTCGTTATTCAGCATCTTTTTCAGCTCGTTCTTGATAGTTCTTTCAAGGGATTTTGCTATTACTTTAAGCTGTCTGTCATGCTGGAGCATTTCACGGCTGATGTTTAGTGACAAGTCCTCGCTGTCCACCAAGCCTTTCACAAAGCTGAAATGGTCGGGCAAAAGATCTGCGCACTTGTCCATAATAAGAACGCCGTTGGAATACAGCTGCAAGCCTTTCTCAAATTCCTTTGAATAATAATCAAAGGGCGCTTTTTTGGGAATGAACATCAAAGCGGAATAGGTAGCGTTACCCTCAGTCTTGCTGTGAATGTGCGCCAAAGGCTCGGTGTAGTCAAAGAATTTCTCGCGGTAGAAATTGTTGTAGTCCTCCTCCTTAAGCTCGCTCTTGCTCTTTTTCCAAATAGGGATCATGCTGTTGAGAGTTTCGTCTACGGTATGCTCCTCGTACTTCTCGGATTCGGGCGCGTCCTCGGGTGCGTCCTCCTTGGGGTGGCGGTGAGTGGTCTGCATCTTGATAGGGTAGCGGATATAGTCGGAGTACTTCTTTACAAGTGCCTTGATCTTGTACTCCTGCAAAAATTCCTCGTAGTCCTCATCGTCGGTGTTGTCCTTCATGTAGAGGGTAATTTCGGTACCGTGATTTTCCTTTTCACACTCCTCGATAATGTAGCCGTCAACGCCTTCGCTGCTCCACATATAGGCGGTGTCGGAGCCGTAAGCCTTGGACTTGACAGTGACTTTCTTAGCTGCCATAAATGCGGAGTAGAAGCCCACGCCAAACTGACCGATAACGGAGACCTCGTCCGCTTTGTCAGCGTTTTCCTCGGATTTCATATCCTCCTTGAATTTTAAAGAGCCGCTCTGGGCAATAACGCCCAGGTTGTTTTCCAGATCCTCCTGGGTCATACCGATGCCGTTATCTGTTATGGTGAGAGTTTTTGCGTCCTTGTCGGGGGTAAGTCTGATCTCAAAATCACCTCTATTAAGTCCTAAATTTTCGTTGAGGGATTTAAAATACAGCTTGTCCATTGCGTCGCTGGCATTGGAGATAAGCTCGCGGATAAATATTTCCTTGTGGGTGTAAATGGAGTTGATCATCATTTCAAGCAGACGCTTGGATTCAGCTTTAAAGGCTTTTTTCTGTGACATGGCGGTTTCCTTTCTTTATATAAAATAAATTTTAAACGAGTTAGCACTCTCAAGCACCGAGTGCTAAAATTTATTATAGCACTTTTTTTCGGAATGTCAAGGGGTTTTAAAAAAAGGGTGTTAAAAGCCGCTCACTTACAGTTATGAGTATTGAGCCGGTAAGTATATAGCAGATATTAGTAAATCGAATGAAAATATAATGTAATTCTGAAATATCGCTCGATTTACATTGACAATCTACAAAAAATCGAATATAATATAATCAAAGAGAAAAAAGGAGGTCATTTCTATGATCGTAACAGCTACCGAGTTTAAAACAAATTTCGGAAAATACCTTGAACTTATAGACAAAGAAGATATTTTTATTACCAAAAACGGAAAAACCGTAGCAAAGGTCGTAAACCCGCAGGTTTCTGCGGTGGACTCTCTTCGCGGACTGCTAAAAAATGCTCCACAGGATTTAGACCTTGACTTGTTGAGAGAGGAGCGCATTTTGCGATATGAAGGTAATGATTGACACCAATGTTATTATTGATGTTTTGCTTGAACGAGAAAACTTTGTAGAGGAGTCGTACAAGGTCTTATCAATGTGTGAAGGGCGTCACATTAGCGGATTTGTTTCAGCATCGTCCGTGACAGATATTTATTACCTTGTCAGAAAATACACTCACAGTGCAAAACTCGCATACAAAGCTATCGGAAAACTGCTTGAGATCGTTAAGGTGTGTGATGTGACTAATAATGACGTCCTTACTGCTTTTCAGAAAAAGGCAAAAGATTTTGAGGACTGCCTTGTTTCCGTCTGTGCAAGATCAAATAGCTGTAAATATATTATCACACGCAATAAAAAGGACTTTGAAAACTTTGAAGTAGAGGCACTTACTCCAACGGAATTTTTAAATACATCCATATAGCTGTCACATTAAAGCGGTGAAAAATTATTGCTTGTTTCCTTAAGAGCAGGTTTCCACTCGCACAACTGCCCTGATAGCACGAATTTCAAAGAATCAATTGAGACTACATTTTCCTGCTTGAAAAGCTGGGCAGAAAAATGCAGTCTCTCCGAGTGCGGAGTTTTTGCCCAATTTTTCAAGCAAAAACTCCGCACTCGTTCGGATAGACAAGAATTAAAATTTCCCAGTTTTTAAAGAAATTTTAATTCTTGTCGGTTTTGAAATTCTTTTTAAATCAGCAAATTACCGCCAACTTTTTTGTGATAACCCAAATCAGCACAACTTTCCTGAGAGAACCTAAATCAGCACCAAGTTTCTTAGGAGCATAAAAAGTCTAATACAGCTCCTCGATCTCCTCAAATATAATATTAACGTTCCCCTCGGAGCAGTCCACATGATAATGCCCCGCATACCACTGCTCAAAGCTCAGCCTGTTAAAGATCTCCTCCAGCCATTTCTCCATAGACTTATCCACCATAGCCTGATTGATACTTGGCAGAAAAGCCCACCTTGGCTCATAGCTCAAAGGCACAGTATGGCTGAAAACAAAATCAACGCTCCAACCAACCTTGTCAAGCTGTTTTTCCGCGTACTCCTTAACGCTGTCATCGGGCTGTTCGGTGTCGAACCAGGGGATACCATTCCGCAGGCGGTAGTATTTATCCACGGAATAGGCGCCGCCCAGCACCACCGCCTTCTTCCCGTCGAAATCGTATATCTCTCCGTCCTGTGCGAAGATCAGGTTGGGGTAATCCTCCTCATAAAAGACCTTGCCGCCGTGCCATTCCATTTCCTCATAGCTGCTTATCTCCGAGGGGTATTCCTCATGGTTGCCGTGTATGCAGAAAAGAGTTATGGGATATTGCGACAGCTCCCCTTTGAGAAGCTCATCTCTTTGATCAAGAAAAAAGTTTATCCCCGCGTCGCCCAAAATTATAAGAATATCCTCTTTGGAAGTGCCGTAGGAATGGCAGAAATCCTCTATTCGATCAAAATCTCTGTGGGTGTCGCCTGTTATATAAATGCTCATAAAAATTCCCCCTTCCAAATATTATTGGAATATACAGTATATAGATTTTAATACATTTTGTCAAGCAAAGCAAAAAACTTTTTTCAAAATTTTACCATTAGTTGTTGACATAAGACGAAATAAATGGTATAATTAAATCACACTAAACATATAGGAATTATAATATAAATATAAAACGAAAGGAAACAGCCATGAAAGTTTACGAAAAGATAACCGACCTTGTGGGAGGAACCCCTTTATTGAGGCTCTCCAACCTCATCGCCAAAAACAACCTTGAAGCGGACATTTTAGCAAAGCTGGAATATTTCAACCCCGCGGGCAGCGTCAAGGACAGGATCGCCAAAGCCATGATAGACGAAGCGGAAGAAAAAGGGCTGTTGAAGCCCGGCTCCGTAATAATCGAACCCACCAGCGGCAACACGGGCATAGGTCTTGCAGCCGTGGCAGCCTCAAGGGGCTACAGGATAATTCTCACAATGCCCGAAACTATGAGTGTTGAAAGACGCAATCTCCTCAAAGCCTACGGAGCGGAGCTGGTTCTCACCGAGGGCGCAAAGGGAATGAAGGGCGCTATCGAAAAAGCCAATGAGCTGGCAAAGGAGATACCCGACAGCTTTATTCCGGGACAGTTTGTGAACCCCGCCAACCCCGCCGCCCATTTAGCTTCCACAGGTCCGGAGATCTGGAACGACACTGAGGGCAAGGTGGATATATTCGTTGCGGGAGTAGGCACAGGTGGAACTGTTTCGGGAGTGGGAAAATATCTGAAAAGCAAAAATCCCAATGTGAAAGTAGTTGCGGTAGAGCCCACAGGTTCTCCTGTTCTCTCAAAGGGCACTCCGGGAAAACACGGAATTCAGGGGATCGGAGCGGGTTTTGTACCCGACACCCTTGACACCGGGATTTATGACGAAATAATCACGGTGGAGAACGAGGAAGCCTACGAAACAGGCAGAGCGCTGGCAAAGCAGGAGGGCGTGCTTGTGGGCATTTCCTCGGGAGCGGCGGTTTTTGCGGCTGTGGAATTGGCAAAACGCGCCGAAAACAAGGGCAAGGTGATCGTTGCTTTGCTGCCCGATACGGGGGATAGGTATCTTTCCACTCCGATGTTCAGCGAGTGATGTGGCGGGTTAATGCTGATATAAACAGGGGCTGTAAAAAAAGACAACCTCTATTTTATCAAGTTTCTTGGGAGAGCCGTAAAAATCAGCACAACACCTCTAAAAGCGGTGAAAAATTATCACTTATTTTCTTAAGGGCGGGTTTCCACTCTCACAACTGCCCTGATGGCACAAGTTAAATAATGCGGGTCACCACTCTCACCACTTTCCTGATAGCACGAATTTCAAAGAAGGCTATGACTTCCTGCGGAAGTCTCAAAATTTTCTCCGAAAATTTTGTCCGGTTCCGAAAATGAAGCTCTTGGCGCTTGCGCCATTGAGCTTCATTTTCGGAATTTTGAAATTCTTTTTAAATCAGTAAATTACCGCCAACTTTCCTTAAGAGCGGGTTTCCACTCTCACTGCTTCCCGAAAAGCGGGCTTCCACTTGCACAACTTTCCTGAGAGAACCAAAGCCGGCACAACCTTCCCAAGAAAACCAAAGCCGGCACAACTTTCCCAAGAAAGCCAAAACCGGCACAACTTTCCCAAGAAAGCCAAAACCGGCACAACTTTCCTGAGCCAGCCAAAGCTAACACAACTTTCCTGAAAGCATAAAATTAGTGCTTCTTTACATTACATTTATTTTTCTCTCAAAAAAGATGTGCTGATTTATGCTCGCTTTTCGTGAAGCAGCGCGAGTGATGATCCGCTCTTAAGGAAAGCCGGCAATAATTTACTGATTTAAAAAGAATTTCAAAATTCCGAAAAAGAAGCTCAATGGCGCAAGCGCCAAGAGCTTCTTTTTCGGAACCGGACAAAATTTTCGGAGAAAATTTTATCCTTTTTGAAATTCGTGCTATAAGAACAGTTGTGCGATTAGTTTTCCCTGGATCTTTCATCACTGTTCCCGATAAGCTCGTTCTTTCGGAAAAAGAGGGAGATGCACCATACCGCCGACAAAGCCACTGCGATATAGATGATCCTGCTTATGATACTGTCGCTTCCGCCGAATGCCCAGGCGATAAGGTCAAAACGGAAAATTCCCACAAGACCCCAGTTTATGCCGCCGATAAGCAGTATCCAGAGCGCGATTTTATCCATCATTGCTTTTCACCTTACTTTCTTTTTAGAATATTTTAAACTTTTCACCTTTTTATATAACAGCTTTACAATATCAAGGCTTCTTATCAATATTATTTACTGATAATTTCTTATTATGCTTTGTGAAAAATGTGCAAAAACGGAAAAATAACGGGCCTTGATTGTAAAAAAATAACAAATAGAAAAAAATTTGAAAAAATTTCAAAAAAAGTGTTGACAAAACCCACTTGCTCGTGTATAATAATTATCGTTGCTTGTGCAATAAATTTTGTGGGAGCTTAGCTCAGCTGGGAGAGCATCTGCCTTACAAGCAGAGGGTCACAGGTTCGAGCCCTGTAGCTCCCACCAAATTGGCCCGGTAGTTCAGTTGGTTAGAACGCTAGCCTGTCACGCTAGAGGTCGTGGGTTCGAACCCCATCCGGGTCGCCATTTTTTTATACTCGGTATTTGCTTTTCGGCTTTACCGATTAGAAGCTCCTGTAGCTCAGTTGGTAGAGCAGGGGACTGAAAATCCCCGTGTCGTTGGTTCGATTCCGATCGGGAGCACCAAGTTTGCGGATTTAGCTCATCTGGTAGAGCGCCACCTTGCCAAGGTGGAGGTAGCGAGTTCGAGCCTCGTAATCCGCTCCAAGAAAATTTCGGGGCGAGGAACATCTCGCCCCTCAATTTTCGTCCAAAATTACTTGACGGCTGAGAGCCGTCATTTTTGCTACGCAAAAACCGTAATTTTGGACACGTGCTGCGCCTGTGAGGCGTTGGTGATCAAAGGAAGTTTTTATTTTTGATTTTGTTGTTGGTTGGTTTTGGAGTTTTGCGATTAGAAAAGTTTTTCTTTTTTTGCTTTGCAAAAATATTTTTTGTTTTTATGGGCTTGTAGCTCAGCTGGGAGAGCGCTGCGTTCGCAACGCAGAGGTCGAGGGTTCAATCCCCTTCAGGTCCACCACAGAGAAAACCGCACTGTTAAAGCGTTTATGTCTTTCGGTGCGTTTGCTTTATCTTCTCCGATTTTTAAAATAGTGCGCTATTAGTGCGCCATTTGTAAAAAACAACATTAAAAGATACTTAACATTATTAAAAATAAGCTGTCGATTTCGGATCACGACAGCTTATTTTTTTATGATATTTTTTCCTTTTTTCGGTCCGTGTTGGTTTGCGGTGTAAGTAGTTCGCCAAGAACGTTTGCCGCTTCAATGTCTGCTTCTTCAATCAGATGTAAATATTTGTTGGTGGTTTCAATGTCACCGTGTCCGAGCCGTCCTTGTACCTGCTTGATATTAACACCGCCGTATAACAGCAATGTTGCGGAAGTGTGGCGCAAGCTGTGGAATTTGCGGTGTTTAAGGTGGTATTTCTTCAAAAACTTGCTGAATTGCTTTGTGGGTGTCTGTGGGTTCATTATTTCGCCGTTCCATTGGGTGAAGATCCAATCGTCACCCCGCCACTGACTGCCCAGCTTTTGCCGCTCCTGTGATTTTTCAAACTGTAAAGCCTGTATCAGTTCTATGCAGCTTTTATTTACTGTCACCGTTCTGACCTCATAATCCTTCGGCGGCTTTATGATCGTTTCCTCTCCCTTGACCTTAACGGCCGCCCGCTCAATGGTGATCTTCGACTGCTGAAAGTCTACATCGGAGAATTTAAGAGCCACAAGTTCCCCACGTCTTGCGCCTGTGAAGATCGCCAGCTGTATAAGGACCTGGAACTGTAAAGGCTCCTGCTCCAGACAGGTGAGCATTTCTGCCGCCTCTTGCTTGCTGAAAATTTCGACCTTCGGCTGCTTTATTTTCGGTAAAGATAGTTTTTCGGCGCTTGCCGGGCTTTCGGGGATAAGCCTAAGTTTAACCGCCTGTCTTAAAATGGATTGTAATATATTCAGTCTGCGGCGCACCGTTGAAGCGGCAAGCCGCTGCCCTTCCTCGTCTATTTCTCCTGCCCTATTCTCCTTTGGCATTGTGGACAGCTGCTGTATAAACGCTTGCACATGAGCGGGTGTAATGTCTTTAAGTTTCAAGTGACCCATAGCGGGGATTATCAGTTTGTTTATCAGGGCTTTGTATGTGTCAACGGTGGTTGGGGAAAGAGTAGTGCTTATTATTTCCAGATATTGGGGGATAAAATCAGCAAGGCGCATTGAAGAATTGGCAACATAACCGCTTTCGCACTGCCTTTCAAATTCGGCGGCTTGCCTGTGCAGTTCCTTTTCAATTTGCCGCTTCGTCATTCCTTCGGCTGGTTTCCATGTCATTGTATAGGGCTTTAAACGGTGTCCGTTTATATCATAGCCTTTGTATACTCTGATCGAGTAGGATATTATTTCGCCGTTTTTATTCTTTCGGGGGGTTATTGTGGGCATTTTTTTTGACCTCCATGTATTTTTTTACATCAGCATTTGAAATGAAAATTTCTGCTTCTCTGCTTGGAGCATTCTCTCTGAAGCCATAAATTAGATCAACTTTATATTTTCCTGCTCTAAGGTCATTTGCGTCATATATTGTATCTATTGTTGACATTAAATTACAAGATTCCATATCAATCATAAAAGTGCTGTAATCGATTATATACCGTTCATTTACATCTGATATAAGTTTTTCCACACAGGTAATATATAGATCTTGTGATAATGTACCACTCCGAAAAACATTAAGCAAGTCGAGAAACTTAGTGATAAAACTAACAATTTCAGGGTGATAAATATTAATTTTGCCTAAAGCGTCCTCTAAAGAATTTTGTTTTTTCGTAAATGCTGTAGAAGTTTCTGACAGGACTATAATTAAACTTCGTAAATATAGGTCAAGGTCAAAATCAACGATAGAAGCGGCAGCCATGTCCTCTCCGCACAAATAATCAAGCGTTACACCCAGATGTGAAGCAATGGCAGCAGCTTTGTCAAGTGTGGGGACTTTTGCTCCATTTGGGTTTTCATAGCTTGAAATGGTGGCAGCTGAAACACCTGCAATTTTTGCAAGTTCGGCTTGGGATATGTTCTTTTGAGTTCTTACAGCCTTTACCCTATTAGCAAATATTTTAGCGTTAAACATTATAAAACCTCTTTTCAAATTGTTGTTGTTATCATTATAATATCATATTGTTTTGTACTTGTCAATAGTAATTCATTAAATTAAATTTGATAAATTAACATTAAGTATGATTGAACATTATAAAACATACTTGACATACATAAAATATTGTGGTAAAATTATGATAACAACAAAAACCACAAAGGAGGTGTAAAAATGGAAGGGCAGGAAATAAAGGCACTTATAGTCAACAGCGGTGTAAAGTGTTGGCAGGTTGCCGAGGAGTTGGGAATGGCAGACAGTAATTTTTCCAGGAAGTTAAGAAAGCCATTTGATGAAAAAGCAGTCAATGCGGTGAAAGCTGCTATTGCAAGACTCACAGCAAAAAATAAGAAAGGACAATAAAACGATGATCTACATCAAAAGAACGACAGCCAAAGGCAAAACAAAACCCGTTGAAATAACAGATGGCACAAAGTTTTATACTCACTGTGCAAGCTGCGGAAAAGAGGTTGACGCTACCGATGAAGTTATTAACGATTTTGGGGGCTTCCTCAATGAGGAAAACCGCTTGTATTGTGAGGACTGCTCCGCAGCGCACAGCTCAAAAAATGCATATTAAAAAAGCCGCTCCCAAGTGCTGACACACTCCGAAGCGGCAATAAAGCCTAAACCCAAGCGTATATGTTGTTAAGGCTCTGTAATTATTTTACCATACTTACGGGGCTTTTGCAACAGGAAAGGATCATAAAATAATGGAAAATGAAATCAAAGTCCCCAGAATGGAAACAATAAAAACCACCGCCCAGATCTTTAATTTACCGGTGCATTTCGTCCGCTGTAAGGTTGCCAGCGGTGATGTCGTAGCGGTAAGAGCAGGCAAGCGTTTTCTTGTCAATGTGGATAAGTTTGCCGAGTACCTTAATACCTCCACCATATCAACCGATCTGACAGACGATGAAGCGGCAAAGAACAGCAGAGTTTCCCCCATAAATTTAAGGCGGTGAGCGAATGGCAAGAGGCATAGAACAAAGGATCGATGAATATGTACAAAATGTTATAGCAAATGGGACTATTCCTGAGGACGGTATAATAACAGATCCTAAACAAAAGATTGAATTGTTTACAACATGGGGTGCTGACTTATGGAAAAACTTTCCGGCTTATGAAGTTAGAAAAGGTCTTGAATATTTCAACAACAAATACTTCGATTCTCCTTATGACATCAACAAGTTTAATTTTGCCTGTTTTAGTTTTTTTACCACCTTTAAAGAAGATTATCAGCAATGCTGGGACAGAGATTTTCCCTTTGTCCTTACCGTCCCAAACAAAACAGGATCCTTTGAATATAAGGTTGATTTTAAGCTGTTGGCAGAGTACATAAAGCAAAAGGGGGGATATTTCTTTGTAAAGAATAACATATTCTTGTACAATTCGGACTTAAGCATATATGAGATTGTGAGTAACGACGAGTTAAGGGGTTATATTATGGACTTTGTTAATGCCTTAAATTGTACATTGGCAAAAACAAGCGGTATTGACGGAGCTTTAAAAGATGTAAAATCAGATAGTGAGCATAAAATAGACTTTAACGCTTTTAATGCTGACAGAAATATTATAAATTTTCAGAATGGCATTTTACATCTTGATACAATGGCGTTGACTCCGCATAGTCCAGATGTATTAAGCACTATACAGATTCCATGTAATTGGAATGCTGAAGATAAAGACCTTGCTTGCCCTGTTTTTGACGGTTATTTAAACGATCTTTCAAACGGAGATAGCGAAATTATCCGCTTTTTGTGGCAGTATATAGGCCTTGCTATATCAAACATACCCGGCTATATTACAAAACAGGCTCTTTTTATTTATGGTGAACCCAACACAGGCAAATCTAAAATTTTTGACTTGCTTGCAAAACTCTTGGGAAACAATAACTATACTGTTACCGAATTAAGCGACCTTGAAGGGGATTTTGGTACATACTCACTGTTAAACAAAAGGCTTGCAGGTAGCCCCGATATGTCCTACTTGAATGTAACAGAACTGAGAATATTTAAGCAGCTAACAGGCGGAGATGATATAAAATTCAAGGAAAAATACAAAAGCCCCTTTGACGGCAAATACAAAGGAGTTCTTTTATTCTGCGCTAACGATATGCCAAAATTCGGCGGTGATAAAGGGGAAGCAACCTACAGCCGTATGATAATTATTAAATGCACAAACGTCATACCCAAAGAAAAGCAAGACAAGTCATTGATAGATAAAATTTATTCGGAACGTGCTGCTATTGTTTATAAAGCTGTACAAGCCTTAAAGCAATTTATTTCTAACGGTTATAGGTTTGATATTCCCTCTGTGTGTGAAAGCGAAACACGAAAGTATAAACTTGATAATGACAATGTTATGCAATTTCTTGATGAATGCACTATGTTAAGGCAAGCCCAATACAAGAGTTATCTGGATAATTGCACTGCTGCCAATATTTATACTGCTTATACACGTTGGGTAAAAAATAACGGTGAGAAATACCAAGCGCCTAAATCAGAGTTTATAAAAACCGCCTGCCGTTTTTATGGTTTTGGTGACAAGGAAGATATTAAGCATAAATACAACGGAGGGCGTTATTATAAATTCACTCTTAAGACCGAATATTATAATTTAATAGGCTTCCCTGATCTGTCAAGTGAAGATCAGCATATAAAAGCTGTGTAATTTAGAACAGAATTGCCCCAAATTCCCCTATTTTGCCCCTATTGCCCCAAAGGTTGCCCCATTAAAATT
>JAAVIE010000093.1 GCA_014799325.1 Oscillospiraceae bacterium | reverse complement strand
TGCGGAAGTGGTTGTTTGCGAGATCGGACACATACTGCGCTTATGGGGGCACTTGTGTAAAAAAGGAGCATTTTATGACAAAAACAGGTAAAATCGTGCAAGAACTTCTTTCAGACATAGAAAATAAGACAATTCTTGAAGCCGCCTGCGGAAGCGCCGAGTTTTCAATAGCCGCTTCTGCGTATGCAAGCGAAGTTTTTGCGGTCGACCTTGTTGATTTCAGACTGCATAAGGAGAAATTTAAAAGCAATGTTCATTTTGAGATTATGGACATTTCAAAGATGACTTATGCAAATGAAAGCTTTGATACTGTTTTTATATATAACGCCTTTTCCCATATAAAAGATCAGTGGAAGGATATAGAACGGGAATGCAGACGTGTGCTGAAGCCTCAGGGCAAGCTGTATGTGATCAGCAGCTGGAAGATAGATACCTCTTTGTTTGAAGCTGAATTTGGAGATAAGGTGCAGCACTGCGGAGATTTCTTTATCGTTGCTTTAAAAAAGTGATTTTTCTGTTCGGCGGATTTTGGCGGCTTAAAAATCTCTATTTTTTCACCCGATTTATTGACATTATTGAAAAAATATGCTATACTTTTTCTTGTTAAAAAATTGGGCTATAGCCAAGCGGTAAGGCAACGGACTTTGACTCCGTCACTCCGGTGGTTCGAATCCACCTAGCCCAACCAGCCCGGAAGCCGGGCAGCTAATACGCTCCCAACATACAGAAAGCGTATTTTTATGCTCATTCTCCAAAAAATCTTTTTGGTAACGATGTCACAGCAGCGTGACGCTGCACCCAATACGTTCCCAACAAACAAGGAGCGTATTTTTATGCTCGTTCTCCAAAAAATCTTTTTGGTAACGATCTCACAAGAAAATTTCAGGGCGAGGAACATCTCGCCCCTCAATTTTCGTCCAACTAATTTTTTCGGACTTCGTCAGAAAAAATTAGTTGGACATGTACTGCGCCTACGAGGCGTTTGTTTTAAAGAAATCTTTTTTGTCAGCGTTTCACAAACTATAAAAGACATGGCTTTATGAAGCAGTGGCTTTTATTTTAAAATTCGATCGGGGGAATCTTTATGCCGGATTACAAGGCTATGTATTATCACTTGGCAGGACGTATGGCGACTGCTGTTGACGCGCTGGAAGCGACCACCCATGCGTTGGTCGACATTACCGAAAAGCTGAAGCTTGCACAGCAGACTACGGAGGAAATGTTTATTTCCGATTCTGACGATGATATGGATACTTCGGATAACGTTTCGGAGTAAGAACTGCGATCTGCAAATTCATTCCGAATATATAGACCGTTGGCTTTTAAAATTTTTAACGAAAACACTTGAAAACTTGGGACGAGGGACACCTTGTCCCTTATTTTTGTCCTTTTCCCCGACAGCACGAAATTATGTTCAAATCATTGATTTTTCCCCCGCATTATGCTATACTATAAAAGAATATAAAATAAAAAAGGATAATAAAATGAAAAACTATGATCTCGCCGCAAAAAAGCGTGTGGTAATAAAAGTAGGCACTTCCACCCTGACCTACAAAACAGGAAACATAAACGTCCGCCGCGTCAAAAAAATGGTGGAGGTCCTGAGCGACCTGAAAAATGCGGGACACGATATAGTCCTTGTCACATCGGGGGCGGTAGGTATCGGCGTTGGCTGTATCGGCTTGCGGAAAAAGCCGACGGACATGCCCCTGAAGCAGGCCTGCGCCGCTGTGGGACAAAGCCAGCTTATGAGCTTTTACAGCGAGGCATTTTCCAAATTCAACCATACAGTTGCCCAAATACTTGCTACAAGAGACGTTTTCAGCAACGATATAAGGCGGAAAAACATCTACAACACCATGCACACCCTCCTTTCCATGGGAATAATCCCTATAGTCAACGCCAACGACAGCGTTTCCATAGAACAGCTTGACTTTGACGAAAACGACACACTCTCCGCCCTCGCCGCCGAGGTCTGCGAAGCAGATCTGCTGGTTATCCTGACCGACGTGGAGGGGCTGTACGACAAAGATCCCTCTCTCCCGGACGCAAAGCTGATCCCCTTGGTAAACAAGGTCACAGATGAGATGATAGCCGCCGCAGGAGAAAAGGGAAGCGAGCTTGCCAGCGGAGGAATGCTGACAAAGATCGAAGCGGCGGTGCTGGCAGGAGAAAAGGGAATACCCACCGTTATCATAAAAGGAGACAACCCCGCGGTACTGTACGATCTTTTCGACAATAAAGCCACCTGCACCCTGTTCGATCTGCAAAAAATCTGAAAAATCCGAAAGGAAAAATAAATGACTTATATAGAAGAGCTTGGCATGAAAGCCAAAAAAGCTGAAGCTTCCATAAGAGGGATCACCCAACAGCAGAAAAACAACGCCCTGATAGAAATATCAACGGAGCTGCTGAACAATACCGACAAGATAATAGCTGCCAATCAAAAGGATCTTGAAAACGCAGAAAAAAACAATATGTCCCCTGCCATGCAGGACAGGCTGAGGCTGGACAAAAAGCGCATTTCCGATATGGCAGCGGGGGTTATTAAGATCTACGGACTGCCTGACCCTGTGGGAAGGGTCTTGGGCGGAAGGGAGCTGCCCAACGGCTTAAAGATCGTCAAGAAAAGCGTTCCATTGGGCGTGGTGGGAATTATCTTTGAATCCCGCCCCAACGTTACCGTTGACGCCGCCGCTCTATGCCTTAAATCGGGCAATGTGAGCGTTCTCAGGGGAGGAAGCGACGCCATAAACAGCAACAAGTGCCTTGTGGAACTAATGCGCTCCGCACTGAAAAAAACAGGGATAGACGAAAACGTCATATCCCTTGTAGAGGACACCTCCCGCGAAACAGTCAATGAGCTGATGAAGCTCAACAGATATATAGACGTGCTTATCCCGAGAGGAGGACACAGCCTGATACAGAATGTGATCAATAATTCCACCATACCCGTTATACAGACGGGAGAGGGCAACTGCTCGGTGTATGTGGATCTCTCGGCGGATATAGATATGGCGGTAAATATCATAGACAACGGAAAAACACAGCGCCCCTCGGTATGCAACGCCATAGAAAATATTCTGATACACAGGGATATTGCGGAAAAGCTGCTGCCCGCCTTACAGCAAAGGTGGTCTGGCAAGGTGAAGATCTTAGGAGATGAGAGGACTGCCGAGATAATAAAGACAGACGGCAGCGCCACAGAAGAGGATTACGGCAGAGAATTTTTAGATTATATTATTGCAGTGAAGATCGTGGACAGCCTTGATGAAGCCATAGATTTTATAAACCAATACGGTACAAGACACAGCGAGTGTATTGTAACAAAGGATCTGTCCAATGCAGAACGGTTTCAGCGGGAGGTTGACGCCGCCGCAGTTTATGTCAACGCATCAACACGTTTTACAGACGGCGGACAGTTCGGCATGGGGGCAGAGATCGGCATAAGCACACAGAAGCTCCATGCGAGAGGTCCTATGGGATTGGAAGAAATGACCGCTTATAAATATCTGATAAACGGCAGCGGACAGATAAGAGAGTAGTAAATTAAGGAGAAATAAAAAACTTATGAGAAAAAATACAAAAGACCAACAGCAAAATATAACCCCTGCCGAAATCGAACAGCAGGAAAACGCAGGCAAGATCCTGGACTCCCTGGCAGGCAACGTAGACGAGGTAGAAAAAGAATTAGAGGGAGATCAGGAAGCGGAAAGCGCAGCATTTGACCCCTCCGCACAAATGATAAAAAACCGCAAGTCCTTCTTTGTGGTAGGCTTGATAATAATTATCCTCGCAGTGGTAGGACTTGTGAACACCATAAAATTCACTGCCAATACCATAAGCGACATTGCCAACCAGACCGCTTTGAAAAACGAGTTTGCGGACTTTATCTACCCCTTGGTGCTTATTGACGCTCCCGCCTTTGAGGGCGCGGAAAATATCCCCTCCTCGGTAGTAATAAACGCCGCCTTGTGGAGGATAGTAATTTACGGAAATACCGAAAAGTACGAAAATGACGGTACCTACATGACTGTGTCGGAAATAGACGTGGAAAGCTCGGCGGCGGCGATCTTCGGCGCGTCTGTAAAAACCGAACACCAGACCATAACCAGCGGTATCGATACCTTTGAATACAATCCCTCTTTAAAATCCTACTTAGTTCCCATAAACCTTGACAAAAAGACATATTGGCCAAAGATAACGGAAATTTCCAGCGTAGGCGACACCTTTACATTGACAGTGGACTATATGACCCCTATCATGGGAGTAGGCGGCGAGGAATTGGACATGATCAAGCAGATGATCTACACCGTTTCAAGAAACGCTTCCGCCAAAACGGTAAGAGCTATCCAGTACGTTACCGCATCGGGAGCGGAATAAGGTAAAATGGCAGAAGAATACAAAACCATAGCCGACAGAGCCACAGCCTCTTTTATAGAAAAGAGATCGGAATTCATAGGGAATATCGCCCCCGTAAAAACCGAAGAAGCGGCAATCGCGTTTATAGAGGAGATAAGAAAGCAGCACAGAAAAGCCACCCACAACTGCTACGCCTATATTCTGAGGGATAACAACATAGGCAGGCACAGCGACGACGGTGAACCAAGCGGCACAGCGGGCGCGCCCATGTTCGAGGTGTTGAAAAAGGAAGGCCTCACCGATATATGCTGCGTTGTCACAAGATATTTCGGCGGAATAAAATTAGGCGGCGGAGGACTTGTACGCGCTTACGGAAACGGCGTAAAAGTTGCCATAGACGCCGCAAAGATAAAGCTGATAAGCACAGCAAGACGGCTGATAGTTACAATGGATTATTCTCTCTATGGAAAGATCGGCGCATTGCTTGCAGAATATGACACACGGGTGCAGAATGAAGATTTCGGCGCGGATATAAAAATAACGCTTTGCATAAGAGATGATAGGGCGGCAGAGTTTAAAGAAAAGTTGATCGACCTTTGTTTTGGCAGAGTAGAGATTGATGATTTAGGCACAGAAGAATTTGACTTTGCTCAATAATATCACAGCATTTCTAAAAGTGCTGTAAAAATCAGCACAACACCCCTAAGAGCGGTGAAAAATTATCGCCTGTTTCCTTAAAGGCGGGTTACCACTCGCACAACTGCCCTGATAGCACAAGTTAAATAATGCGGATCACCACTCTCACAACTGCCTTGATAGCACGAATTTCAAAAAGGACAAAATTTTCGGAGAAAATTTTGTCCGGTTCCGAAAATGAAGCTCTTGGCGCTTGCGCCATTGAGCTTCATTTTCGGAATTTTGAAATTCTTTTT
>JAAVIE010000092.1 GCA_014799325.1 Oscillospiraceae bacterium | reverse complement strand
CAACTTCCCTGAGAGAACTATAAATCAGCACAACTTTCCTGAGAGAACCATAAATCAGCACAACTTTCCTGAGAGAACTATAAATCAGCACAACTTCCCTGAGAGAACAATAAATCAGCACAACTTCCCTGAGATAACCATAAAATCAGCACAACCTTCTTGAGAGCATAAAAATAAGGGGCTGCATTTTTACAGCCCCTAAATATATAATTGCTTATTTCATTATCTGTCCGCAGTTAGTACAGAATTTGCTGTTTCCCGCATTAACACTGCCGCAATTGGGGCAGGTGACTGTTTTCTCTCCCTCGGCAGCAGGAGCGCTGACCGCAGCCGCCGCAGTGACGGTAGGATCGGGAAATTGACCTTGCGGATCAGGCTGTCCGTTGGCAGAAGCACTGTTTGAGGGCGGCGCCTGATAGCCCTGTCCATTATAGGGACTGTTGGGAGGAGTCTGATAACCCTGTGGATTTTGGCTGTATGGAGCCTGCTGGGGATTATAGGGAGCCTGTTGCGGATTCTGTCCATATGGGTTAGGCTGATTGTAATAGCCGTTCTGCGGATAACCGCCATTAGGCTGTCCCTGACCGTTATATCCGTTCTGATAATATCCGTTTTGCTGATAGGGATTCACGGGATAAACGGGCATCATAACAACAGGGGGAGGAGGCGGAACCACCTTTCCGCTCAATATATCGGCGTTCAGCTCCTTCGCCTTTTTATACTGCACCTGCGCCACGATGCCTGCGATTATGGAGCCGATATGTATAGCCATGGTGGTGATGCTTGATGCGAAAAATTCCGCCAGCGCTGTTGACAGATCCGTGTCAAAATCGGCGGACTGATCCGAAAGGATATAGGCGAAGATCCAAAAAGCCACCCATATGCCCACCACAACACAGCTTATCACCATAAAGACTGTGGCGGCGGTGTGGTAATTTTTTATGGACTTATAATTTCCTAAGCCCCTTGTATTCACATATTTTTTGGAATTGGAGCTGCTGATACAGCCGAAAACTATGCCCAGCAGCGAGCATATCTCGGTGACATACCACACAACGGCAAATATTACCAAAAACATAAATAATGCGCCTAAAGCTGCGTATCCCATAACATTCTCCTTTTATACTATCTTTTATACTAATACCTGTTTTGACAGCAGATAAAATCTACTGTCAAGATCCTTCGGCTTTGCCGAAGAACCGCCAAGGTTGGCGGGTATGTGTGTTCGATCCGATCATTCCGAAAGGCTTTTTCCGCAGAATGTGCAGAATTTGTCACCCTCTTTGTTGGTAACGCCGCAGTGCTTGCAGCGAGTGGTGGTTTCTCTCTTTATTTCAGAAGGCACAGGCGCTGCCGCAGGTATGGCAGATTTCTGTGTAACACTGCTTGCGGGGGTGTTTGCTGTTGGCTGTGTTCCCACAAAAGGCGCTGCCCCGGGCATTTGGCTCACATACTGCTTTGGCTCTGCGCTTGCATTTGGGGTGTTGTTGACATTTGCATAAATATTGGTGTTGGGGGTTTTGTCGGCGGCGGGCTTATTATAGTTTGCAGGCTGCTGGGGTGTTCTTTGGGGCGGGTTCTGATAGGCGGGATTTGGCTTTGCCTGCTGACTGCTGTTTCCGTAATTGTAATTCTTATAATTCGGGGGAGGAGCTTCAAAGGGTGATTGATCTCCCGTTGCGGAACGGAGCTGTGCGGGGTCGTTGGTGTGAACATTGACTTGATAGCCGCCCTGAGCGCCTGTATTATTTGTATTGGCTGAATTGTAGCCTGTACCGCCTGCATTGTAATTATTGGGATTTGCGTAATTTGCTCCGTTGTTGTTTGCAGTATTTCCAAAAGGCACTGCGGCGTTAAATCCGCCCACGGCACCGTTGGGCTTGGGAGCAATGGCGTTATTGGCTTTCTGAGCTTCGTCGTATTTCTTAATGGTTATTATTCCCATCACAAGGGTCACTATATTAACAATAAAACCTACTATGAAAACGGCGATCACCGATCCTAAGTTATTATAAAAGGAATCCTCTCCGAATGAGATCATTTCCGCAAAGCCTATTATACCCACAAATGATATACCGAAGCGTATACAGGTTATCACAAAAAACACCTTTGCCACACTGCCCTTGCTTTTTACGGCAGGGAACATGCTTGGGTCTTTTTTCTGCAAAAATTCCTTGCAAGCTGTCAGGCTTCGGGAAAATAAGATGATAGATACTATACAAAAGAAAATATCAAAGCCTTCCACGATCGTTTTCCTCTCTTTTCGTTCTTTATTTTTTACTGTTCTTCATAACCGCCCTGAACGCCTGTATTACTTGTATTTCCCGGGTTATAGCCTGTTCCGGCGTTAGCTGTATTATTTGGATTTGCGTAATTTGCTCCGACATTATTTGCATTATTTCCGAAAGGCACTGCGGCATTGGATCCGCCAACAGCGCCGCTGGGCTTGGGAGCAATGGCATTATAGGCTTTCTGAGCTTCCTTGTTTTTCTTAAGAACCATTATTCCTATTACAAAGGTCACTATAAAAACGATTAGATCTACTATAAAAGCAGAGATCGCCGATCCTAAGTTGCTAAAAAAGGAATCCACTTCGTGCGGTGGCGTATCCGAAACAATGACTATAGACATCACAAACAGAACGAAACCCGTACAGGTTATGGCAAAAAGCACCCACGCCACATCGCCCTTGCTTTTTACGTCAGGGAACATGCTTGGGTCTTTTTTCTGCAAAAATTTCTTGCAAGCCGTCAGGCTTGGGATAAAAAAGATGATAGATACTATGCATAAGGGAATGTAAATGCCTAGCATAATCGGTTTCCTCTCTTTTCATTCTTTTTTATTCTTCGTTGCTGTAAAAATCAGTTCCTTTCAGCTCCGTTACCTTTACGCTGTCATCTATGGGGCTGGGGTCTATGATAGTGCTTTCAGCAAGTGGTGTGACTGTTACGTTCTTATCTTCTTTTATATCGGTGGTGGGAGTGACCTTTATTTCATTTGGGTAATCTTCGGAAGCGACACTGCCCATATTTTCCCGATCTGAACCATTTTCTGCCGATTTTTCCTCTGATTTCTTTGCGGAAACATACCTGCCGCCCTCGGTCTGTATAACTCCTGCGTTCCTCAAAATTCTTTGTACGGGATCCTCGTCTCTGCCGTTCAGTATCTTGTCGATCTCGCTTTGGAACTGGTCGGGAACCGCTTTCTTTGTTTTATCAAGAACAGCTCCGCAGTAGGCGCATATATCGTATTTGGGATTATTCACCTTTCCGCAGGCGCGGCATACTATGCGTGGAGTGTGGGGATCGTCATAAACAGGGTCATCTATGGGTCCGAAAAGCTGTTCATCAGACATAGGGTTTCGTAAGGCGTTCTGAACTCCCGCATTGCCCACTATCATACTTACAGCATCTTTTTGAGACTGCGAAAGCCCGAAGTTTTCAGCCATAACTATGGAGGGGTCGCCCCTGTTTGCTTTGGCAAGGGCAATATTGTGGTTTCGGTTGGCGTCGCTGAATTTTTTCAGGCTGTACCATGAAAAAATATAACCGCTGAGACCTATTATCAAAAAAGCAATTCTCACTCCACTGAACTGAAAATTGTACAGCATATTTATAACGCAGAGAAACACCCAAAGGCTCATAAAGCTGTTGACCCATGCGGCGATCTTCTTCATATTTTTAGCTTCCGTGAAATTTTCCTCAAAGGGGTCGTTGTTGTAAGCGTTGATGCGCGTTATGAGCATAAAACCCGAAAAAACGCTTGCAAGGGCAAGTATAATTGCCACTATATAGGAAAGGGTGTTGTTTGAGGCTACCCAATCGGAAAGCAGGAGCAAAACGTTTGTATAGGCTTTGGAGGAACGTAAAAGTTTCATGTTTATCTCCTAAATGGCTCACCAGCTCTTAGCCGCAAGCTCCGCCCCGCAGAAAATGCACTCTCCTCTGTCGTCGGGATTTATGGTTCCGCAGAATGGGCAGGACACAAGCTCTTTCTTTTTCTCGCTTTCAATAGACGCGCCGCAGAATATGCACTCATCTCTGTCGTCGGGGTTTACGGTGCCGCAGAAGGGGCAGGTGATAAGGGTGTATTCTTCCTTATGCTCCTCTTTTTTGGGCTGTTCCTTTTCCTTGGGGTCGTTTCTGTAAAAGCTCTGATAATCAAAGTCCAGTGGGATCTCCGAATCGTAGGGAGTGTTGCTGTTCCGGGGCTGTTCCTTGGGCTTCAGATCCTCGGGCTGTACGTTTCCCATTTCGTTCAGGATCTGTATCCTTGAATACTCCTGGCTTTGCTTGTCGATGTTTGCCTTGCGTTTGGGGAAAAAGCTTATCATGGTGTCTGTTCCTTCCTCTCTGCCGAAAAATCTGCCATATTCATCTTCGGCATCTATTTCGGCTTGTGTTTTATATGTATTTCGTCTTTTATTGTTCAGCAGCTCCGGGTCAACCACATAAAGGCTGTTATTGCCTAAGTTTTTACCCAGAGGGCTTGAGGGATCGGGTTCCTTTTCATTTTTTTCTGTTGGGGGGATCCTGTCGTCCGGCGGCACCTCGATCTCCTCTAAATTATCCTTTGGGATTATCAGGGTGTGCCGTTCCTTTCTTCTTGCGGAAATAAAGGCGTTGTAAAAATTGGGTACGTCCACCGAGGGATAAAAGAAAGTAAAGCGTTTCTTTGCCTTGTAGTATTTTGAATAGGTGACTAATTCAAGTATCACGGTGAAAACCGTATAGGGCAGAAACCACATTATGGCGTAAGTCCAGCGGTAGCTGATGTCACATGTCAGCCAGTAGGGGAAAAAGGTAAGCTTTGCTGCCGCCGCGGGATAGTCCGCCCATATATTGATAAAAGTGGAAATGTCGATAGAAAAAAGAAAAACCCAGAAAACGCATAAAACCGTTATCATCTCCGAATATTTCAGCAGTGTGAAGGTTTGCTTGAAATCTCCCTCCACCGACCTCTTCATAAACTTCGCCGATAGGTACAGCATTTTTATATGAATGAAGGTCAGCAGGGTATAGAGGACAAAGGGTATTATTTGGAAAAAGACCACAATAATGCTCACCAGTTCGGCGGTTTTGGAGTCGATCATCATACAGAGCTGGCATATAAAGTACAGAATGGAGAAAGCCAGCTCTAAAGCCACCAGAGCATATTCCTTGGTAGAAAACATTGTATCTCTCCTTTCAGTTCTGCTTTTTAAGCGCCGCTCCGCAGAAATCGCACTCGGTATTTCCCTCAAAATTGAGGTAGCCGCATTCGGGGCAGATGTTGAGCCCGTCGCCCTGTCCTGCTTCCTTGTTCTGTGCGGGAGCTGTTGGGGCTGTTCCGGTATCTCCGCCCTCCAAATACTGCATAAGCTCTCTGTCGGGAGCTTTTCTTATATCCAAGTCCAAATTTACCTTATCTTCTTCATCTTCTTCCGAAGCCTTGTTTTTCTCATCGTTTACATATTCCAAAAGCTCACTGTCAGCGGCTTTGGCAATATCAAGGTTTTCGTTGACCTCGACCCCTTTGCCCGGATCCTTGTTATTTCCCCCAAAAAGCTTATCCCAATCGTCGTCCGAGGTAACGGCGGCAGCGGGGAGGTCTGCCTTGGGCTTTGAAGCGGCATTCTTTGTGCCGCCGTTTTTGTATGCGTTGGAGGTGGGAACAGGGGGAAAGAGGTTTCTGTAAAGGCAGGTCGCCTTTTTCTCTATTCCAAAAGCGACAGATCCCATAATTATCAGAAATAGGAAAACCACTGCCTGTATATAGGCGTATTTTTTGTCGAACATGAAATACAGCAGTACGGTGGCTATTATTGAAGAAAAAATGTTGACAGTAAACACGACCCTGACCTTTTTGGCAAGGTCTCTCACATTTTCATACTTTTCCTTTTTGGTGCGGCTGAGGAAGCTGCCTGCGCTT
>JAAVIE010000091.1 GCA_014799325.1 Oscillospiraceae bacterium | reverse complement strand
CGGTAATTTACTGATTTAAAAAGAATTTCAAAATTCTTAAAATAAAGGCTCCGATTGTCTGCTTTGGGCGTTGACGTCCTGTCAACGCTTTGGGCAGACAGTGCTTCATCCTTGAAGCATTGTCTGCTTTGGGCGTTGACGTCCTGTCAACGCTTTGGGCAGACAGTGCTTCATCCTTGAAGCACGCCGCAAGCGGCGCTCCGCTTTATTTTAAGAACCGTCCACTGTTTCCTGCGGAAACAGCGGACTTCCGCAGGAAGTCATAGACTTCTTTGAAATTCGTGCTATCAGGACAGTTGTGAGAGTGGTAGCCCGCATTTTATAACTTGTGCTATCAAGACAGTTGTGCGAATGGCGACCCGCTCTTAGGAATGTTGTGCTATTCTGTAGGGGCTTTCAACCTTGATATGATTTCCTCTATTAAGTCCTTTCCTTTAATCCCTCTGCATATTAAACGATGTGGCAGCACAAATCTCACAGCAGTTTGCACATTATCGGGAGTGACAAAAGAATTGCCCTCCACTGCCGCCAACGCCTGTGACATTCTCTTTAACGCCAGCAAGCCTCTTGTGCTTGCTCCCAAAATAACGCTTGGGTGGGTGCGGGTGGCTTCTCCTATGTCAAGGATATAGTCTCTTACCGCTTCGTTCACCCTTATGCTTGCCGCTTCTTCCTGCATTTGGGGCAGTTCGTTACCGCTTACCACCGCTTCAAGGCTGTCTATGGGGTGGCTGTAGCCTGCCTCCGACAATATTTCCCCCTCCTGCTCCCTATCCGCATAGCCCAAGGTCAGCTTTATGAGAAATCTGTCAAGCTGGGCTTCGGGCAAGGGGAATGTTCCTGCATTTTCTACGGGGTTCTGGGTGGCTATTACCATAAAGGGCGGTTCAAGCTTCATGTTCTCACCGTCAATTGTTACCTGCTTTTCCTCCATACATTCCAAAAGAGCAGATTGGGTTCGGGGCGTGGCTCTGTTTATCTCGTCCGCCAAGAGGATATTGGTAAACACGGGGCCCTTCCTCAGCTCAAAAACCTGCTCCTTCATATTAAAGAAGTGTATTCCCGTAATATCCGAGGGCAAAAGGTCGGGAGTGAGCTGTATGCGCTTAAAGCCGCAGTTTATGCTTTTTGCAAGGGCTTTGGCAAGGACGGTCTTGCCTGTTCCCGGCACGTCCTCCAGGAGAATGTTTCCCCCTGCCAGCATTGCGGCAACGGCGGCGGTTATCTCTTTTCGCTTGCCCTTTATCACCTTTTCGGTGTTTGTTATTATCTTTTCTGCGTATTCCTTACAGCTCACTTTTCAGCCCCCTGTTATACTATTTCTTTATCATACTATATATGTTTACGGTATGATTCGCCGTAAACAGCACGGCGTCGGCGGTGAAACCGCCAAAAAAGTCAGTTCAATACTAATTCTGTTAAAATCTTTGATTTTGACAGCCACCCGGAGAGCGGTATCGTACAATAGACTTTGTTTATTGTATGATCGATAATTAGTATTATTTCTTCTTATGCTTTCCAAATTTGCCGAACAGCTTTATCCGTGTTATAAGGCGTTTCGGCGCTTTCATTTTTCCGAGAGTGTCGTTCAGCACCGTCACAACGCTTTGGTAAGCCGTTTTCTGTTCTTCGTGATTGAATGTTGGCTCCTTATCGAACTCGCTCTTTTCAAAAACAGGTATTGTGTTTGCAACAGCCGACTCCATTTCAAGCTCGCTGTCCGCCCTGATACCGAACTCTCCAGGAGTTTCGCCGCCCACTCTCACAATTCCCCTGATCGCCAGCAATCTTAGCATAAAGGGAAGCATCGTCCTGACCGCTTCGGTGGCATTTCCCTCCTCAAAGAATTTCAGCATTTCCCTCTGTTTTCGGTCAATTCCCTTTAAGAAACCTCTTACCGACATAAATATTACAAAGAGAATTACCGTTATTCCCAAAACTATGAGGATCACTCTTATGACCTCAGGGTCAATGACAGGACCCTGGGGTTCGGGTTCGGTGGTGGAAGCGGTGACGGTTGTTATATCCGCTTCATTTGGCTGGGTCTCTTCCTCGGTGGTGGTCTCGTCGGGCGCCTGTGTTGTGGTGGTAGTAGTTGTGGTGGTAGTTTCCTCCGGTTCGGGTCCTGTGGTGGTTGTGGTGGTAACAGGGGTGTTATCAACTCTCAAAGAACCGGGAGTGGGATCGTAGCATACCCAGCCCAAGCCCTCATAATACACCTCTACCCAAGCGTGAAGCTCTTTGTCGGTAACGGTGTATTTGTAATGTCCGTCCGCTGTCTGCTCGCAGTCGTCACCGCCCAATGTAAAGCCCGTCACATACCTTGCGGGAATGCCATAATACCTTAAAGCAAGGCACATTGCGGTGGCGTACATTGCGCAGTGCCCCTCTCTGGTGTTGTACAGGAAGTTATAAATAGGATCGGCGTCACCCGAAAAATTATCGGCGGTAAGGGAATATTTGTATCTTCCCGAATTGAGATAGCTCACGATCTCATCACAGTAAAAGGCTTTGAATTCTGTGCCGCTCCAATTTGCCGCCTGCGAATTTTCCAAGCATCTCTGGGCAAAGGAGTAGATTATCCTCTCGTCCTTTTCGCTTATACGGGTGTAATAATCGTTTACAAAGCGGTCGTATGCGTTTATATATTCTCTGTATTGCTCAAATGTAAGATCTGTATCAAGCTGGCTGAAAACATATTCGTCATAAATGTCCCCGTCATCCAGCCTTATTTCGTTTATGTACAGCACTCCCGTTTCCATGGAATTGATCTTTCTGCCCTTTGAAACTGCCACAAAATCCCCGAAAACATTGAAATTGTCATTCCGGCGGAAATTGTACACAAAGGGTGTTCCGGGAAACAGCACAGTATTCATGCCTTTGAGATAGTCTATCTTCACCGTTTCCATTCCGATAAAGGAATTTGAGCTATAACTGTTATAAGAGTCTAAGCTTTTTGCGTAAAGGGTCTGTAATTCAGGCACATAGTTTTCAAATACTTCGGTTATTGGGATCTGCTTGTCCTCGGAAAAGTACAGGTCGTCCCACACATATTCCGGTTCAGCACTGTTGTAGCTGAGCTGTGAAAAATCTATCTGCGAAATGGACTTCCAGCTGTCGCTGTCAAATTCGTAGAAAATATCCCCTCTTAAATAGAGCTTGTCCCTTTTCTCGGTGGTGACCTCCAGAACGGGAAAGCCGTCTCTGTCGGCAGTGTTTGGGTTGATGCTGTTGGATAGATTTATATCGTTTCCGTCAGCGGAAAAATAGCCGTTTAGATAGTTGTTTCCCCCTAACTTGAAATTCAGATCGGCAAACATATTGCTGAATTTGTTGCCAACACCCTGACCCCAGGCTATAACAGCCTGCAAAGCCTTGTCAAATTTTATGGAGCCCTCCAAAGGGAAAGAGTTTGCAGCAATGCCCATGGTTATTGCGGCGATAAGGGTTATTGCAACAGCGTCGGAAAAGTGCATGGAATAATGATTTCCCTCGGTATAGAGCCTTGCCTTTGGCGTCAGCTCTTTTATGCTTTTTCGATATTCCCTGTCAGCCAGCCGCATATTTGAAGCTCCCCCTGTGGAGAGAATGGCGTTAGCGCTCATAGACTGGTTCATAGCCCACAAGCCCAGCAGTCCTGCCACAAACATAACAAGAGAGGGGTAGAAGCAGGCAGTGCGTGACAGAAAAGCGGGAACAGACATTGCCGCCGCAAAGATCACGATAAGGTCGGGGTGAAATCTTTTGGCGGTGGCAAAAGCGGCTATAATGCCAAAAGCTATGGCTATCAGCAGCATAAAATTCTCAGCCCGAACATGGTCAACATAAGCGTTGTAATACTGCGTGTGTACAAATTCGCCGTCTGCCTGTTTCAGATAGGCATACACAAAGGCTGTTGCATTTTTGGCAAGAGAGCCTGCTTTATACGCCCAAAAGCCGAGCAGCGCAGCTCCGCCCAAGGTAACAGCGGCAACACGCCAGCCTTTGAACAGCCCCAGCAGCGCATAATAAACGGCACAGGCTATAAAAGCGGCCATAGCAAAGGTGTATTTTCCCTTTTCCACGCCGAAAACCTGAGATATAAAGGGGGCGTCCTTGAAGCCTAAAAGCTGCGTCACATACATGATCCCGAAGGCGGCGGTAATGCAAGCCAGCAGGGCTTTCAGAGGATAAGCCCAAAACAGCTTTGATTCGCCGCTGTGGTAGGGGAAATTGTATATGGCGCAGGAATCTATGCCTTTTTGTTTTTTTGGTTTCTTGATCTTTTTTTCTTTCATTTATGTGGTCCTTTTTAAAAGAATTTCAAAATTCTTAAAATGAAGCTCCGATTGTCTGCTTTGGGCGTTGACGTCCTGTCAACGCTTTGGGCAGACAGCGCTTCGTCCTTGAAGCGCGCCGCAACCTGCGCTCCGCTTTATTTTAAGAACCGTCCACTGTTTCCTTCGGAAACAGCGGACTTCCGCAGGAAGTCAAAGACTTCTTTGAAATTCGTGCTATCAAGACAGTTGTACGAGTGGAAACCCGCTTTAAAGGAAAGTTGCGTTGCTCCTCTTCATTTTCGGAACCGCTCAAAATTTCCGTAGGAAGTCATAGACTTCTTTGAAATTCGTGCTATCAGGGAAGTAGTGAGAGTGGTAACCCGCTTTAAAGGAAAGCTGCGTCGCTCCTCTTTATTTTAAGAACCGATCAGAATTTTTGTTGAAAATTCTGAAACTTCCGCAGGAAGTCATACGCTTCTTTGAAATTCGCGCTGTCAGAAAAGCGATGAGAGCGGTAACCCGCTTTAAAGGAAACAAGCAATAATTTTTCACCGCTTTTAGAGATGCTGCAATAATTCTTTATCACTTATGTGATCAATATATCTTTGATAAAACTTCCGAAATATCGCTGTCAAGTCTGTCGCGTTCAAGAGAAGCAAAGCGGACGTTTTTCATGGCTTTTATGCTTTCTTCGATCTCCTTGCTTGTCTTTCCCGCAAGGATCATTGAAAAATCAGAAAGCGCGGAAATGTCCTTGGAAAGCTGTATCAATCTTTCGGAACTGTCGCTTGTCACAAGTACAGTCTGTGGGGTATTTTCATTGTTGGCAAAGAGCTTTTTTGCTTCCTCGGAGAATTTCGGTTCTCCCTTATAGCCCTTGATCCCGGCAGCCGTCTTTACCGCAAGGAAAAACTCCCCTCTGCTTGTGACGGGAAGGCAGTGGAGCCGACTGTATTCCTTATTATAATAAGCGAAAACGCAGTCTCTGTCCTGCTTTACGTTGTGCATACAAGCCGCAAGCCCTATTTCCAGAACAGTGTCGATATATTGGGCATTTTTTACGGGATCGTCAAAGTATTCCGAAACGTCACAGAAAACTATTGCATCTCTGAAACGGTTCTTTACCTCCTGCCACACCACATAATCCTCCTGCTTGGAGGACAGCTTCCAGTGGATCTTCCTTATATCGTCGCCGTCATTGTATTTTCTCACAAAGCTGCGTTCTCCACCCGAAAAGTCGGAGGTCTGCATTTCCGTTTCGTCATTGGTACTGAGGGAATATTCGCTGCTGCCTGCGGTGTCGTACAGCTTTGGCACCACCAGCACATGTTTTTTCAGATCAAAGGTCTTGCGGAGCTTGAAGATCTTCAGTATGTCATAAATATAGACTTTATCTATAGTGATCCTGTATTCTCCTCTGAAATTTGAGGGATAGATAAAATTCAGCTGCTTTTTCTGCAAAAGCCCCAGGGAAAAGATCAGCTTTGCATCTCTCTGATCCTCCACATCGGGCATTGAAGCGGTGATATACATAGCGGAGCAGGGAAGAATAAACATGTTCCTTGCTGTAAGCTGCAATTTCACCTCGGTTCCCCTTTCCACAATAACAGTGGAGCAGTCAAATTCCAGCTTTAAGGCAAGCCGCACGATCACCGCCATAAGAAGCGACACAATGGGCAGTACCAGAATGGTTATCAAAAACACCGAGGACAGATGCCCCGAATAGGTCTGTGAAAAAGCCAGTGCAGCCACCAACAGCGCGGCATAGGCTATACGACAGGCCGCCATACTATGCCTGTTCCTTTCCAAAGGGGTACATAATGCTTGCCTTTACGTCTGCAAGCACCTGTTCCGATGTAAAGCCCTTGATCTTTTCTTCCTGTTTGATATGTATTCTGTGGCTCAGTACAAAGGGTATCATCACCGACACGTCCTCGGGGATAACGTAAGTTCTTCCTGAAATAAGAGCCAAAGCCTGCGCGCACTTCATAAGAGCCAGTGAAGCTCTGGGGCTTGCTCCCAGCAATACTGCGGGGTGATTCCTGGTAGCGGACACAAAGCTGACGATATACTGTCCTATTTTGTCGTCCACATGAACTTGTCCTGTAAGCTCCAAGTACTGCTCCAGCTCTTCTGCGCTGCATACGGCGTTTACATCGTCCAAGGGATCCTTGCCGCTTCGGTCGGTTATTATCTTGAATTCCTGGTCTGCATTTGGATAGCCCATTTTCACCTTTACGGTAAAGCGGTCAAGCTGCGCTTCGGGCAGGGGGAAGGTTCCCACAAAGCCCAGCTCGTTCTGTGTGGCAATTACCATAAAAGGGCGGGGCAGACGGTAGGTGGTGCCGTCAACGGTGACGTTTTTCTCCTGCATTGCTTCCAAAAGTGCGGATTGGGTCTTGGGTGAAGTTCTGTTGATCTCGTCCGCAAGAAGTATATTTGTCATAGCCATACCGCTGCGGAATTCAAAGCGGTTGGTCTCTTTATTGAAAAGGTTAAAGCCCGTAATGTCCGACGCCGTAACATCGGGGGTGAACTGGGCTCTTTTAAACTGCAAGCCCGTGGCTTTTCCCAGGGCGGAGGCAAGGGTGGTTTTTCCCGTGCCCGGCACGTCCTCCACAAGAACGTGTCCGCCCGCTAAAAGGGCTACCATTATAACTGTGATTATGTCACGCTTGCCCACGATCACCTTTTCTATTTCGGTAATTGTGGCATCAAGCTTTCTGTATACTTGTCCGCTGCTGATCTCCATTTTTATTCATTCCTTTTTATTTACTTGAAATTTTTGTGAATTGATGATAAAAAATAATCTTTTAAAAGTATATCATAAAATTGTAATAAAAGCAACTATAGACTTTGAATTGTAACCGAATTGTAAATTTTTTCTTTTTGAGCTGTAAATACTGCGCTGTAAAAAAGCAGCCCTTATTTTATGCCAAGTTTCTTGGGAGAACCGTAAAAATCAGCACAACACCCCTAAGAGCAGTTGTGAGAGTGGCAGCCCGCATTTTATAACTTGTGCTATCAGGACAGTTGTGAGAATGGGGACCCACTTTTAAGGAAACAAGCAATAAAGAGAACCATCTTATCCCTTTTATTTTATCAATAAAGCCCTGCCATTCCACATATTACTTGCCAAAACCACTTGCAATTATCACACTTTTGGAGTATAATAAAACAACAGTCCGCTAAAGACTCATAATATAGTGTCAGAACCCTTTTTTGGAAAGGAGAAATATATGAAAAAGAAAACAGCTTCAATGCCCGCCCTCCCTATGAGGAACTTGGTCATTTTCCCCAGAATGATACTCCACTTTGACGTTGGCAGAGAATATTCCGTGGGCGCTGTCAAGGCAGCTTCCGAGGGCGACAGGAGAATTTTTCTTGTGGCGCAGAAGGACGCTTCCATCAATAACCCCGTAAATTCCGATGTATTTAAGATCGGCGTGGTAGCAGAGATAAGGCAGACCCTTAAAACTCCCGACGGAAACACCCGCGTGCTGGTGGAAGGACTTTACCGCGCAAAGGCAGATGATTTCCGCAGAGAGGGAGAATATTATGTGGCCTCCCCCACAACACTGAATGACAGAAAAAATACATTTTTGTCCTCCGAGGAGTCGGTTGCTTACCTGAGAGCCTTAAAGGACAGCTTTTCAATGTACGGCAGCTATTCTCCCAAAATGTCAAAGGAAATGCAGCAGGCTGCCTATACAGAGCAGAATCTCCACGCCCTTATGGATCTTATAATCTTCAATACCTATCTTCCCATGGAGGACAGACAGGCGATGCTGGAGACCACCTCGGAGAAAAAACGCGCCGATATGCTCTTACGGCTCCTTGAAAAAGAGATCGAAATAATGATGCTGGAAAACGAGATCACCGAGGATGTCACAGAAAGCCTTGACAAAAACCAGCGTGACTATTACCTGAGAGAACAGATGAGAGCCATTTCCAAACAGCTTGGCGACGAGGATTCAGTTGACGAGGTATACACCTATCAGGACAGGATCAGAGAGGTGGGCTTTGACGCGGACACCGAGGAAAAGCTCATAAAGGACACCGAAAAGCTGCTGAAGCTCTCCCCAAATTCCCAGGATTACGGGCTTATCAGAAATTACCTTGACACTGTTCTTGAACTTCCCTGGAACATTAAAGACGATAAGAAGATAAATATGGAAAAGGCTCAGAAGCAGCTCGACCGCGACCATTACGGACTTAAAAAGGTCAAGGACAGGATCCTTGAAACTATCGCTGTAAGAGCCCTGAACCCCGATGTCAAAGGACAGATCCTTTGCCTTGTAGGCCCCCCCGGAGTGGGCAAGACCTCCGTAGGCAGATCCATAGCAAAGGCAATAAACCGCTCCTATGCGAGAATTTCCCTGGGCGGCGTAGGTGACGAGGCAGAGATCAGAGGCCACAGAAAGACTTACATAGGCGCAATGCCCGGACGAATCGTAAAAGCCATTACACAGGCGAAAACCATGAATCCCGTTATAGTTCTGGACGAGATAGACAAGCTGAGATCCGACTATAAGGGCGACCCCGCCTCTGCTTTGCTGGAAGTTCTTGATCCCGAGCAGAACGTTTCTTTTGCGGATCATTTCTTAGAGATCCCCCTTGATCTCAGCGATGTAATGTTTATCACCACTGCCAACTCTCTTGACACTATCCCTGCTCCTTTGCTTGACCGTATGGAGGTCATCGAGCTTTCCAGCTATACAAGAGAAGAGAAATTCAATATCGCCAAAAAGCACCTGATCCCCAAACAGCTCAAAAAGCACGGCGAAAAGCCCGTTCAGGTGAAGATCGCAGACAGCGCCATTTACTCCATGATAGACTTTTACACCAAGGAAGCAGGCGTCCGCAAGCTGGAACAGCGGATCGCTGCCCTTTGCAGAAAATCTGCAAAAAAGCTGGTGGAGGGCTGTCCCAAGGTAAATATCACATCAGACACTATCAAGGAATTTTTGGGAGTTAAGAAATACCTCCCCGAAACCTTGCCCGAGCAGGACGAGGTAGGCGCGGTAACCGGTCTGGCTTGGACTTCCGTAGGCGGCGTCACAATGCCACTTGAAGTTCTGGTCATGAGCGGCACAGGCAAGTTAGAGCTTACCGGCTCTTTAGGTGAAGTAATGACCGAATCGGGCAAGATCGCAGTAAGCCTTGCAAGGAGCCTTGCGGACAAATACGGCATTGACCCTGAATTCTACAAGAATAAGGATCTGCACATTCACGCGCCCGAAGGAGCTGTTCCCAAGGACGGACCTTCCGCAGGCGTCACCATGACTACCGCCCTTATCTCCGCGCTGTCGGGAATTCCCGTAAAGCGCGAGGTGGCTATGACAGGAGAGATCACTCTCCACGGAAAGGTGCTGCCTATCGGAGGATTGAGGGAAAAGTCCATGGCAGCCTACAAAGCGGGAGTTAAGACCGTAATTATTCCATTTGAGAATAAACCCGACTTAGAGGATGTGGACGAGGTTGTTAAGGAACACGTCCGCTTTATCCCCGCAAAGACCATTGAAACGGTACTGGAAAACGCGCTGGTAAAGGACAATGTTTCCAATGCCAAAATGTACGACGCCCCAGAAATATCTGCTAAGAAGCCTGTTCTGAGAAAGGAGCGGGGTTCAAGAAAGAACAAAAGGGTATAATACTAATTCTTGATCATACAATAACAAAGTCTATTGTATAATGCCGCCCTTCAGGCGGCTGTCAAAATCAAAGATTTTGACAGAATTAGTATTGAACTAACTTTCTTGGCGGTTTCACCGCCACTGCCGTGCATAGCACGGCGAATCATACTGTAGACATAGTCTACAGTATGATAAAGAAATAGTATAAAATAAAAAGGCACTGCCGTATTTGGTTCAGTGCCTTTTTATATTACGAGAAAAAACTATCAAAACCGCTTACTTGTTGAAAATCACATAAGCTAAAATCGCCAACATCAGAGAAACCGCCGCTGTTATCCAATTACGGCGTACCAGCTTCTTCATTTTTTCGTCACGGTCTATTCTTTCTTGTCTTTTTTTCATAAGGTTACCTCATAATAATTTCTTCAAAAAACGAAACTTCAGTGCTTCAAACGTTTTTTACAATTCAAATCTTACTCAAATACGTACCCGCAAGCCGGTACGATAGAACCCGCACCAAGAAGTGTTCTTGAAATCAAACGCATCACAGGGGCAGCACGTGTCCAACAATGATTTTTGGACGCAGCCCAAAAATCATTGTTGGACGAAAATCGAGGGGCGAGAAGTTCCTCGCCCCAAGATTTTCTGGCGTCGCTGAGGGGATTCGAACCTCCGGCCTACCGCTTAGGAGGCGGTCGCTCTATCCTGCTGAGCTACAGCGACATTGTAAACGGACAATAAAAATCATCCACATATATTTTACCACATTCTGCCGCAAAATGCAAACATTTTTTGATTTTTCCCAAATAAAAATTTTTGAGCTGTAAAAAAGCTCCAAAATATCCCGACAAAGTAACGGTAAAATGCCCCTTTGTCGGGATAAATTTTGTAAATTCAGAGTTTTTTAATACTAATTCTTGATCATACAATAGACAAAGACTATATTGTATGATACCGTCCTCCGGGCGGCTGTTAAACCAAAGATCTTGACAGAATTAGTATTGAGCTAACCTTCTTGGCAGCTTCACCGCCAACACCGTGCCATGCT
>JAAVIE010000090.1 GCA_014799325.1 Oscillospiraceae bacterium | reverse complement strand
CTTTTTAAAGCAAATCTTTCAAGCCCTGCCGCAAATTCCTCCTCGTCCACCTTCATTCCTCTGTCAAGGGCAATCTTCAGACCGATGTCCACAAACTGCTCCTTATTGGGAGAAGTAAAGGTCACAAACAGCCCGAAACGGTCGGAGAGAGACATATTGTCATCTACTGCATCGCTTTTGTGAATATAGCTGTCTGCACGGTTGGCGGCAGTTTCCTTGATAATATGGCGGCGGTTGGTGGTGGCGTAGATCAGTACATTGTCCGGCTTTGCCGATAAAGAGCCGTCCAGCGCCTGTTTCAGCACGATATAATTGTCGTCGTCCTCGGAAAAGCACAGATCGTCGATAAAGATAATAAAGTGCATGGGGATCTTTTCAAGGTGACTGTACAGATCGAAAATAGCCGAGATCCGGCTTTTGTCAAGCTGTATCATTCTCAAAGAGGGGAATTCGTTAAGCATGGCTTTTATGGTGCTGGATTTTCCCGTTCCTCTGTCGCCGTACAAAAGGACGTTGTTGGCGGGTTTGTTATTTATAAGACACTTGGTGTTATCAACGATCATCTGCTTTTGTATTTCATAGCGTTTCAGATCCGATAAGCGGATAGGGTCGGGCTTTTCGATAGGTTTCAGGCGGTTTTCAAGATATGTTCCGCCCAAAACGGGAGTTTTATCCATAATATAGTAAAAAGCCCTATATCTTGCTAAAATCCCGCTGCCGTTTTTCTTACAGCTCTCAATAAAATATTCGGCATCATAATCAAATTCACCAAGTTCAAATTCGGGCAAGTCCGAAAAATCCCTGTTAAAGCTCTGACCGAGATATTTTTTAATATCTTTGGAGGACAGAGAACAGATCTCCTTGATCCTCTTTACATCATAACAAATTGCGTTGTATATACCCTTGTTATCACAGCCGTCACGGAGATATTTTTCGATCAAGGGCTGTTCGGAATAGATCAGAATATCCCTTACATGATCGGAAAAGCTGTTTCCGCTAAGTAAAAGGGTCTTGCATATTTTAAGGTAGTTGGCAGCCGCATTTGTGCAATTGTTCATGCTCAATTTCCGATAAGAGTTTATAAACTCGTTATAGTTGATTTCAAAGGCAATAAAGCCTTCGGGATTAGGCAGTTTCATTTTCGTATACCCTCTTTTATCACCGCTTCTTTTAAACGGTAAAAATCATCAAGTGTTGACAGCCCTCCGCAGATATTGCGGTAATGAGCCGCATTCTGAACGCCCTTTATATACCAAACTGCGTGTTTGCGGGCTTCTCTCATGGCAGTGTTTTCGCCCTTAAGGTCGATCATAAGAAGAATATGCTCTGTAAGCACTTCCATTTTTTCTTCCAAGGTCTTTTCGGGCAATAATTCGCCTGTTTCAAGATAGTGGTTCACTTCTTCAAAGATCCAGGGTCTGCCGTAGCTTCCTCTGCCTATCATTACAAGGTCGCAGCCTGTTTCCTTATACATCTTTTCACAGCTTAAAGGGTCGGTAACGTCGCCGTTGCCTATAACGGGAATAGACAGCGCTTCCTTTACCTTTGCTATCATAGTCCAATCGGCTTGTCCCGAATACATCTGGGTCTTAGTCCGTCCGTGTACTGCCACCGCAGCCGCGCCGTTATCCTCTGCGATCTTTGCCGCTTCAACGCAGTTTATGCTGTTTTCGTTCCAGCCTGTCCGTATTTTGACGGTAACCGGAATATCGGTGGCAGACCTTACCGCCTTGACTAATTCACCTATGATCTTAGGTTCTTTAAGCAAGGCGGAACCCGCTCCTGTACCCACTACCTTTGGAACAGGACAGCCGCAGTTTATATCTATTATATCGGGCTTGTACTTTTCTGCAATTTTGACAGCTTTTGAGAAAAACTCCGGCTCACTTCCGAAAAGCTGTACAGCCATGGGTCTTTCTTCCTCCGTTACGCTAAGGAGAGCGGCGCTTTTTCTGTCGGTATAGCACAAGCCCTTACAGCTCACCATTTCACTGCACATCATTGCCGCACCGTATTTTTTAGCCATAAGGCGGTAGGCGGTATCAGCCATTCCTGCCATAGGAGCAAGGGAAGCTGTTTTGGGGATCTCCAAATTGCCTATTTTTATATATTCCATTAGTTGTTTTAAATATCTTGGTTATATCACATTACTTGTTTTTACGCTTAGCCTGATCTTTAGCTCTCAACTCGTTATTAAGAATGCGCTTTCTGATGCGGACATTCTGAGGAGTTACTTCTACCAGCTCGTCATCGCCGATAAATTCAAGGCTTTCTTCAAGGCTCATCTTTTTAGGGGGAATAAGCCTTAATGCTTCGTCACTGCCGCTGGCGCGGGTGTTGGTGAGGTGCTTTTTCTTGCAGACATTGACGTTGATATCTCCGGACTTGGGAGAAACGCCAACGACCATGCCCTCGTACACCTCTGTACTTGCATCAATAAAAAGCTGTCCTCTGTCCTGAACGTTAAAGAGACCGTAAGCGCAGGCAGTACCTGTTTCAAAAGCCACAAGAGAGCCTGTGGTTCGTGTGGGGATATCTCCCATATAGGGCTCATATCCGTCAAATACGGTATTCATAACGCCCTCGCCTTTAGTATCGGTCAAAAATTCGCTTTTATAGCCGAAAAGTCCTCTTTCGGGGATCCTGAACTCTATTCTTGTACGGCTGCCTATAGGATTCATGGAGATCATCTCTCCCTTGCGTATGCCCATTTTGCTCATTACTGCGCCAACAGCATCGGCAGGTACGTCTATAACAAGTCTTTCCATAGGCTCGCACCTAACGCCGTCTATTTCCTTGTACAGAACGCGGGGAGTGCTGACAGCCAGCTCGTAGCCCTCTCTTCTCATGGTTTCGATAAGGATAGAAAGGTGCATTTCACCTCTGCCCGACACGTCAAAGCTGTCTGTGGAGTCGCTGTCCTTTACACGGAGGGAAACGTCCTTCAGAAGCTCACGGTTAAGGCGCTCTCTTATCTGTCTTGATGTGACAAACTTGCCCTCCCTGCCTGCAAAGGGACTGTCATTTACCGAGAAGGTCATTTCTACGGTAGGCTCAGTGATCTTTACAAAAGGCAAAGGCTCGGGAGCATTGACTGAGCAAACGGTCTCGCCGATAGTGATGTTCTCGATTCCGCTGAATGCCACAATATCGCCCACTGTAGCTTCCTCAACAGGGGCTTTTCCAAGTCCGTCAAACTGATAAAGGCTTACTATCTTAGCGCGGTAGGGAGCAACTCTGTTGTGGTGGTCGCAGACTGTTACCTCCTGATTTACTCTTATCTTTCCTCTCTCAACACGTCCAACGGCGATCCTGCCAACATAGTCGTTATAGTCAATAGAAGAAACAAGAACCTGGAGTTCGCCTTCCTCATCTCCTTCGGGAGCGGGGATATGGCTCAGTATCTTGTCGAAAAGGGGCCGGAAGTCTGTTCCCATTTCATCGGGATTATAGGAGGAACAGCCAAGTCTGCCCGAGCAGAACACAACGGGGCTGTCAAGCTGTTCTTCTGTGGCGTCAAGGTCAAGGAGCAGTTCAAGAACTTCGTCCACTACCTCATGATTGCGGGCGTCGGGACGGTCGGTCTTGTTTACTACGACTATTATCTTATGACCCAGTTCAAGGGCCTTTTGAAGCACAAAACGTGTCTGCGGCATTGTTCCCTCAAAGCTGTCCACCAATAGAAGAACGCCGTTTACCATTTTCAGTATGCGTTCTACCTCACCCGAAAAATCGGCGTGGCCGGGAGTGTCAACTATATTGATCTTTACGCCCTTGTAATGTACAGAGGTGTTTTTTGCTAAAATGGTGATACCTCTTTCACGCTCCAGGTCGTTGCTGTCCATAACACGGTCGACCACCTCCTGATTTTCACGGTATACGCCGCCCTGTTTCAGCATTTCGTCCACCAATGTGGTTTTGCCGTGGTCTACATGGGCGATGATCGCAATATTTCTTAAATCGTTACGTTCCAAGATAAAGTTCCTTCTTTCTTTATTTTAAAATTCTAAAAAAATCATAAATACCTAAACATATATTATACTACAATTTTCCTTATTTAAAAAGATACTTTTTCAATAATCTTGTTTTTCCGATTAGATATGTTATTGGAAATATTGCACAATGCTTGTACCACTGCATATAATAAACAACGGGAGAAAACCCACGGTCTTCCCCCGAAGTCCACCCTGTTCCGAAGAACAAGGTTCAGCGATCGGATCTTAGCAGCCGCATCCGCAGCCGTTGTTGTTATTGCCGCATCCGCAATCGTTGTTGTTGCCGCAGCCACAGCCGCAGCCGCTGTTGTTGGAAAGTGTGTTAGCACCTCCACAGCTTGTGAACAAAAGAATGAGAATGATGATCCAGCAGCAGTTATTACCCCACATAAAAGTGTTCCTCCTTGATTAAAATTTACTGAAACGTTTCATACTACAATATATGAATCAGTCGAAATTGTGTTACAGAATTTTTAAAAAATATCGAAAGGGAAAATGTTTGAAAGAACTTGAAAAAATGGGTTCTTTCAAACACTTCCTCATAAGGAAAGGAATGATAATTAATATGGTACAGTTCAGCGGATTTACCGAAAAAGCCAACAACGCCCTCAACAGCTCTATATGTATAGCTTCCTCATTAGGACATACTTATGTGGGGAGCGAGCATATACTGTGCGGCTTGCTTTGTGATGAGAATGGAGTAGCAGGGCATATTTTGTCAGTACAGGGCATTAACAGAGACGGGGTGCTTGATAAGCTCCAGCAAACCATAGGCAGCGGCATTTCCACCCGCTTGGGGCTGTCGGACTTCACTCCGCGCAGTAAAAGGATTTTGGAAAACGCTCTCAATGAAGCCAAAAAGGAAAAATCCGCCTTTGTGGGCACCGAGCATATACTTTATGCCATGCTAAATGATGAGGAGTGTTACGGAAGTCTTTTCTTAAAGGAAATGGGGGCTGATATATCGGGCAGTATAGACAGCTGTACAATAGGGCAGTATCCGCAGACTAAAAGATCCTTCAAGAAAAATGCCGTTACCGATCCCATGATGCTGAAATACGGCAGGGATCTGACTTCTTTAGCAGAAGAAGGCGGTATTGATCCTGTCTTTTGCAGGGAAAGTGAGATCCAAAGAATGATACAGACTCTTATCAGGAGAAGAAAAAACAATCCCTGTCTTGTAGGGGAAAGCGGTGTGGGAAAAACCGCAGTTGTAGAGGGCTTGGCTATGAAGATCGCCAATGAAGAAGTTCCCGATGTGCTGATGAATAAGCGTATCTTTATGCTTGATATTACCTCAATGATAGCGGGGGCAAAATACAGAGGTGATTTTGAGGAAAGAGTTAAGGCGGTGTTGGATAAGGCGGCGGAAAATAAAGACATTATACTATTTATAGATGAGATACACAATATAGTGGGAGCAGGCTCGGCAGAGGGAGCCATAGACGCGGCTAACATATTAAAGCCCTTGCTTGCAAGAGGAGAGATACAGCTTATCGGGGCTACTACCTTTGAAGAATACCGCAAGTATATAGAAAAAGACGGCGCTTTGGAAAGAAGATTCCAGCCTATAAAGGTAGAGGAACCCGATGAAGAAGCGGCAAGGGAGATTCTCACAGGATTAAAGGAGAAATATGAGGAGCATCACAAAATAATAATAACAGATGAAGCCATAAAGAGCGCCGTCAGCTTGTCGGCACGGTATATCCATGACCGCAGACTGCCCGATAAGGCAATAGATATAATAGATGAGGCTGCGGCAAGGCAAAGGCTCAAAGCCTATTCAAAGCTTCCTGCATTTCACGGTTTGGAAAACGATCTCAAAAAATGCCGTATAAATAAGGACAACGCCATAAAGGAACAGGATTTTGAAAAAGCGGCGGCTTTGCGTGATAAGGAAAAGTCACTGCTTACAGAGATAAACCGCGTAAAGAGCCAAAATCAAAAGGAAGAACAGATAAATATAAAGGTAGATGAGGACGCAATAAGCGAGGTAGTTTCTCTATGGAGCGGAATACCCGTAGGGCGGCTGTCCTCAAGCATGACTAAATCTTTGTCTGATCTGGAACAAAGACTGAAAGGGGAGATAATAGGACAGGACAAGGCGGTAGAAACTGTCACAAGGGCTATAAAGAGAGGAAGAACGGGATTAAAAGACAGCAACCGCCCTATAGGTTCCTTTATATTCTTGGGTCCTACAGGAGTGGGAAAAACGGAGCTATGTAAATGCCTTGCAAAGGAGCTTTTCGGTTCGGAGAAAAATTTGATAAGGCTGGATATGTCAGAATTTATGGAAAAGCATTCGGTGTCGAAGCTGATAGGCGCTCCTCCCGGATATGTGGGCTATGAGCAGGGAGGAAAGTTTATTGAGCAGGTAAGGCAGAAGCCATGTTCGGTAATACTGCTTGACGAAATAGAGAAAGCGCACCCCGATGTTTTTGATCTTCTGCTGCAAATTTTAGAGGACGGTGTTCTCACTTCCTCTGAGGGAAAAACCGTGAGCTTTTCCGATACCGTTCTGATTATGACGGGAAACATCGGCGCAAGAAAACTGACCGACAAAAAAGTTAATATGGGATTTAACGATAAAGGCGCTGATGGGATCGCTCAGGAAAAGATCAAGGAGGAGTTAAAAAACATATTCAGACCCGAATTTCTCAACAGAATAGATGAAACTGTCATATTTGAGCCTTTGGATAAAAACGCCGTTTTGAAAATATGCAGTCTG
>JAAVIE010000089.1 GCA_014799325.1 Oscillospiraceae bacterium | reverse complement strand
CAGAGTGAGAGAGCAAAGCTCATTCAGGTATTGTATTGAATGTACATACCCACCACCTTGGCAATCCTTCGGAATAGCCGAAGGATTTTGACAGTAGATTTTATCCACTGTCAAAATGGGTTAGTATAAAGAACTGTTTAGCTTTTCGATCAATATTATAATCATAACAAATAATAATAGACATTAAGTTCCCTAAAAGAGCTTAATGTCTATTTTATCACTATTCATTAAAGCCGACAGCAAAACAGCTCATTCGGCCTCCGAAGTTCCCTCTTTCTTACTCAACACCGCTTTCTTCTGCTCATACTTATCGATAGCTTTAAAAACCTGCTGCAAATTAGAAACTCCCATAATATTTATCCGATACTTCCTGTCCTTATCAAGGCTCTGCAAAGCCTGTTTAGGAACGATACACGCTTTGAATCCCATTCTTTCTCCCTCTCTTATCCTTTCGGACACATGAGAGGTATTGCGTATCTCGCCGCCCAAGCCTATTTCCCCCAAAACAAACATATCGTCGGGCAAAGGTTTGTCGCACAAACCCGAATACAGCGCAGCAGCCACCGCCAGATCCGCCGCAGGCTCGTCTATGCGCAGTCCCCCGATAATGTTTATGTAAATATCAAACATACCGAACATAAAACCCGTCCGTTTTTCCAAAACGGCTAAGATCAGGCACAGACGGTTGTAGTCAAAGCCGTTGGAAACACGTCTCGGAGAAGCAAAAGAGGTCTTTGTAACAAGAGCCTGCACCTCAGCCAAAATGGGGCGGCTTCCCTCCATAGTACAGAGTATGCTTATACCGCTGACGTTGGCAGGGCGCCCCGACAACAGCATTGCTGAGGGGTTCTGTACCTCCTGCAAGCCGCTTTCCGACATTTCAAAAACGCCTATCTCATTGGTAGAGCCGAAACGGTTTTTCTCTGCCCGCAGAATGCGGTAGGTCAGCTGTTTGTCGCCCTCAAAATACAAGACTGTATCTACTATATGCTCCAGCACCTTTGGACCTGCTATACCGCCGTCCTTGTTTACATGACCTACTATGAATATGGGTATTTCCTCGGTTTTAGCAAGGCGCATAAAGGCGTTGGTACATTCCCTCACCTGAACCAGACTGCCCGCGGTAGAGCTGATATTGTCAAGCTGTACCGTCTGAATGGAATCCACGATAACTATATCGGGCTTGTTCTGCTGAATGGCGGCGATTATTGCATTGCAGTCGGTATCGGCGATAAGGCTGAGATTTTCCGAATCCACCTTTAACCGCTCCGCCCGCAGTTTTATCTGTCGGCGGCTCTCCTCTCCCGAAACGTAAAGCACCTGATGCACTTTGCCAAGATAGCTGCATATCTGTAAAAGCAGGGTGGATTTACCGATACCTGGATCTCCGCTCAAAAGCACCAACGAGCCTTTTACCAAGCCGCCGCCCAGGACGCGGTTCAGCTCCTCGGAGCCTGTATCGTATCTTACGTCCTCGTCGTAGCTTATCTCGTTTAGCTTTGAATATTTTACTGCGCGGACAGAGGAGGTCTTTACCGAAGTATCGGTAACTACCTCCTCCAAGGTATTCCAGGCTCCGCAGTGGTCGCATCTGCCCGACCATTTGGGAAACTCTCTGCCGCATTCGCTGCATACATAAACTGTCTTTTGTTTTGCCATTTTCTTCTCCGAAGATACGATAGCCTTAATTTATGGGTATCGTATCTATTTTAACGTCCGTTGTGCTGTTTTGGTTGTAATATTTCATAATGCCTTTATATATGGAAAAGGCAACTTTTTTCTGATAATCGCTGTCGGAAAGCTGCGCAGCGTCGTTGGGATTTGACAGGAAACCGCATTCCGCAAGGACTGCCAGCTGGTTTGTGTTTTTGAAAAGGTACAGATCGTTGTCTATCAGCTTTATTTCTCTGTCGTTGCCCTCCTGCAATTCTGCAAAGCTCTCCTGGATAAGGCGGGCAAGCTGCATATTTCCGGGATTGTTGGTGGTGTAGAAGATCTGACCGCCGAAATATTCAGGCTCGATGTACTGATTCTGATGTATCGACACAAAGAGAGCGCTTGGGTATGACTGTATTATTTTCAGGCGGTTTTCCATATCGCTTACCTTCTGATTGCGTAATCCCTCTACGCCCTCGCTGTGGATAGATACGTCCTCGGATCTTGTCATAACTACGTTAAAGCCCGACATTTTGAAAAGCTGTTCAAGATCCTTTGCTATGGCGAGATTTATGTCCTTTTCGACGCAGCCGTTTACACCTACGCAGCCGCCGTCTGCGCCGCCGTGACCGCTGTCGATGACAACAGTGCGCCGTCCGTCCTCCGAGGCGTTGGTCGACACTGCGGGAATGGCGCTGTTTCTGAATGAGATAACTACCGCCGCCACGATAAAGCAGGCAAGAAATATGAGGGTATGAGGAATTTTTGTTTTCATAGTCTTTTGTCCTTTCACAATATATGGGGTTTTGTCCCTTTGTAAAAAGACTATGATACAAGCTGTCATTTTATGACGGCATTTTACTTTTTCTCATACATAAATTTATCGGGGTTGAATTTATCCTCAAAGCCGAAAACAAAGCCTAAAGTTGTCGCCAAAGGAATAAGAACATAGCAGGCGGCAAAGATCAGGGGATAAAAGTCGGGCAAAAGCTCTATATCCGCATAATTCACACCCATTGCTAAAGAAAGAGGATAGATCATACCGCAGATCATACGGTAAGGTATGAGAAATCCGTCAAAAAGTCTGACTTTTGCGTCTATGAAAAGTAAAATTGAAGGGATAAGCATTACCACGAGCATAATAACCCCTGCCAAAGTCCACCTTTTGGAGGAAGCGGACTCCACACGGTGATTTTTCACCAGCAGTCTTTCATGCTGTCCGTCCTTGAACGCCACTGTAAAGCACAGTGAGTAAAAAACAAACAGTGTGAGAATAAACAAAACTACCATTATCGCCGCAATATTGGCTACCACAGATGCGGCGATCGTCATAATAGCAGACATCAGATTTCCGAGAACCATATATCCCAAGCCTGCAAGCAAAAGCTTCCAAAAAGGTTTTCTCTGCATAAAAAATGTCCTTTCGTAAGATAATATAAACGGAGGTGATCATAATGTCAAATAAAGATGATCTTGATATACTGAACAGTATTTACAAAAACTGCAAAATGGCGTCCGAATGTATTGACGGCATTACCGAAAAGTGCAGAAGTGAAGAATTAAAGGACTATATACAAAAACAGCGTATGCACTACGACAACAGTATCGAAAAGGTATCAAAGCGCATCAGGGAGCTTGGCGGAGAGCCTGTGGAACCGCCCAAAATGGATAAAATGGCGGCTGAAATGGGCATCAATATGAAAACTGCAGTAGACAGCTCCTGCTCAAATATCGCCAAAATAATGTACAACGGCACCAATATGGGTATAGTGGATATGTCGGAAACTATCAACCGCGCGAAAAATGCCGACGAGAAGACAATTTCCCAGGCAAAACAGCTTTTGTCCGCCGAGGAACGCTATGCCCAAGGTCTGAAAGGATTTCTGTAATGAACGGTAAAAAGGATAACAAGAGCAAAAATATTCCCGTCAACAGAGGAAACGACAGCAGTCAATACCCTAACAAAACAAAAGAACCTCAGTATCTTAACTATATCGTCACCGACAATATCACCACGGAAAACGGATGTGTGAGAAACAAGGACGATATTGACGCTAAAATTTGCAGAGATGAGGTCAACGCCAACAAGAAATAATCTTTTTATGCTCCCAAGAAACTTGGCGGTAATTTACTGATTGGAAAAGAATTTAAAATTTCCGAAAAGCAAGCTCAATGGCGCAAGCGCCAAGAGCTTGCTTTTCGGAACCGGTCAGAATTTCCGTAGGAAATTCTGACTCTATTTTAAATTCGTGCTATCAATAAAGTTGTGCAAGTGGTAACCCGCCTGTCGGAGCGTTGTTTTTTACAGCCACTTTACTTTATTTTATCTATCTCTGTTATTTTATTGTCCTTGATCATATTATCAAACACGATAAGCGCCCGTCTGTGCTGTTCAGCCATTTTGTCGGTATATCCGTTCATACCGTCAAAGCCTTCTTTTCTGATAACCATGTACAGATCGTCGGGGCAAGTCTCCACATACATTGCCGCTTCGGCGAACTTTGAGCCTTTCACCTTGTAGTAATACTTGTCAACTATCTGCTTATCGTCGGGATAAAGTGCTGAAAGATCCTCAAAGGCATTTTCGGGCTTCTGCTCACCCAAAACAGCCTGCAGAATATCCTTGTCCGCAATGTATATCTGCGCTTCACCCAAGGACACCTCCGAAAACAGCTTTGTCTGGTTGGTGTAATAATAGTTGTAGTCCTGGGTCTCGGACAGATTCATATCGAACACTTCAACGTGTACATATTTGTTGTTGTCAAAATCCTCGGTGTACTGGGCAAAGACAAAGGAGAAGTCATCTTTTTTGAAAGAAAGGGCGGTTGCAGTATCGGAATTTCCCGAAAATGTCAGTATGCGTATATCTCCCATATCTCTCATTACCGTAGTAATTACCAAAAAAGCTATGAGAGCGGTGAAAAATACGCCGAACACCAGCGCCCATTTGTAGTGGTACATAAAGTTTGACAGCTTGTTTTTAAAGCCCTTTACCTCGTAATGAGCTTTATCGGCAACGCCGCCCTCGTTTTCGGGGATAAGGTCGCTTTTTTCTATAAGTCCTTGTTTCAGCTTCAGTAATTCTCTTTTATCATCGTTATATGACATAGTATGACCTTTCAATCTGTAATTATTTTTTATGAATATTAAGAGTATACCATATAAACGCCTTTTTTTCAAGTAATTACTGTGATGTTATAATGAAAAATCCGCCCTTTGCATCTAAGGACGGATTTTATATTTATTTGCTCACTATTTTATAGTAAGTCTTGGCGGTTATCATATAAATTATTACATACATGACTGCAAACACCAAAAAGCTTATCAAAGTGCAAGTCACATAAAGGGGTATATTCACAAAGCCTAAAACATTCATACATTTCAGCACCAAGTTAAAGGCAAAGGCGGTGTGGATCTCTGCTGTGATAAGGGGCAGGAAGAACACGCACAGCACCTGTGAATGTATGGCGGAGCGTACCTCTGACTTGCTCATACCAACCTTCTGCATTATCTCAAAGCGGGTCTGATCCTCATAGCCCTCTGAAATCTGCTTGTAGTAGATGATAAGGATAGTTGCCATAATAAACAGCGTTCCCAAAAATGCTCCTAAGAAAAACAATCCGCCGTATAATCCCATATAGTCATCTCTTACGGAAGCCTTGTCGCTTATCTGAGCGTAAAAGCCCGCCTCCGTATACTCCAACGCCTTGACGATAACATCATATAATTCATCTATCACTTTGCCGCCCTGCTCCTCGCCAATACTGTCAATAACGTCAAGGTTGAAAACGCGGTTTATCAGATTGGTTTCTTCTATCCTGCCCTGATCCAAGGATATATAGGTATTAAGCTCCTCCATAGCCTTTATATCCTTTACAAACACTGTTATGCTTGGCATAACTTGCATTTCAGGATTTTTGTACACATCTTTTACCTTGAACTCCTTGCCGAAAAGATTTATTGCGGGAAGATCAAAGGTCAATCCCGAAACCAAAAGGGAGACCTCATCATCGTCCAAAGTAATATTATCACCCGAAAATCTGTTATGCTCCTCTGCAAGGACTACCTGAACATCTATATTTGTGGAAAGCGGTTCTCCGTCAAGATTTGCCGCTTGGGAAGATGCGGCTTTTCCGTCAAAGAAGCCTGTCAGATACATTGTGTAGTAATTTCCTTTTTCCTCCACCCTGTCGGAGTATGCCTGTATTATCCTTTCAATCTCTTTGACAGCGTTTATGTTGTTGTCTTTGTTATCTTTGTTCTCCTCATTTACCGCATAAGGGTGATAGCAGGTTACGGTAAGATCAAAGGGGTGGTTGGTTTTTATAGCGTCCTCCACTCCTATTACAAGGGCAGAAGTACACGAAAGCATTACCAGCACCATTGTTGAAAGAATACAGATATTTGCAAGTCCCACCGCGTTCTGCTTCATTCGGTAGATCATTCCCGATACAGAGATAAAGTGCTTGGGCTTATAATAATAGCTCTTTTTCTTCTTTAAGGCTTTCAGAAGAAAAATGCTTCCTGCCGTAAAAAGCATATAAGTTCCGATTATAACAAGTATTACCGCTATGAAAAACAATCCGATCGCCATTGCGGGATTTTCTACGGTAATTGCCATATAGTAGCCCGCAGCAAGAGCGATTATTCCCAAAAATGTGATTATCCACTTGGTTTTGGGCTCTTTTTCTCCCACATTGCCGCCTTTCAGCAGTTCTATGGGATTTGTCAGCACTATCTGTCTTAAAGAATTGAGCAGTATCACAAAAAACAGTATTCCGAAAAGCATAAGAGTGGAAATTACGGCGACAGGGGAAATGTAAAAGCCTAAAGTGACCTTTGAATCCATTATCTTCAGGATAAGCATATACAAAAGCTTGTCAAGGGCAATTCCCACAATAAAACCTAAAACAAGGCTGATAAGCGCAACATACAAGGTTTCAAGAGAAACTACCTTTGCTATATGCCTTTTTCCCATGCCTAAAATGTTGTACAAACCAAATTCCTTTTTACGCCTTTTCATTAAAAAGCTGTTGGTGTAAAAAAGGAATATTACCGCAAAAATGCCTGTTACCACACTTCCCAGCTGTAAAACAACAGGCATTACGTTGCCGCCTCTGCCCATGTTTTCAATGCCGGGGTTCAGAGAAAGGGAGCTTATTATATAGAACATTGCAACGGTAAGAATACAGGTGATGATGTAAGGTATATAGGTCTTGCCGTTTCTTTTTATGTTTTCCGCAGCAAGTCGGGGATAGAGCCTGTTATTCACTTTTCCTCACCCCCCAACGCTCCGCCTGCCGCATAAGCGCCGCCTGTGGCTATTACAGTAAGGGTGTCGGAAATTTTCTGATACATTTCGCTGTCTGTGCTGTGTCCCCTGTGTATCTGGTGGAACACCTGTCCGTCCTTTATAAAAAGCACTCTGCCCGCATGGCTGGCGGCTTTGGTGGAGTGGGTGACCATTATGACGGTCTGTCCCTCGCTGTTTATATCGTTGAATATTTTCAAAAGACTGTCTGTGGAACGTGAGTCAAGAGCCCCTGTAGGTTCGTCCGCCAAGATAAGCTTGGGATATGTTATGATCGCTCTTGCAACCGCCGCCCTTTGCTTTTGTCCGCCCGATACTTCATAGGGATACTTGTTCAGCAGCTCGCTTATCTCTAACTTTCTTGCTATAGGTTTAAGTCTTTCCTGCATTTCAACAAAGGTCTTTCCCCCTAAGACTAAAGGAAGAAAAATATTGTCCTGCAAAGTGAAGGTGTCAAGAAGATTGAAGTCCTGAAACACAAATCCCAAATTATCTCTTCTGAATGCGGCTAAGTCTTTTTCCTTTATGGAAGCAATATCCTTCCCCTCCAAAAGCACCTGTCCTCCGGTGGGCTTGTCAAGGGCGGCTAAAATATTCAGCAGGGTGGTTTTGCCCGAGCCCGATTCGCCCATTATCGCCACATATTCTCCCTGCTCCACCGAGAAGGAAACATCGGATAAGGCTTTTACCTGATTTCCTCCGAAGCGGGTGGTATAAATTTTCTTCAAGCATTTTGTTTCTAAGATCGTCATAGCTTTCTCCTTTTTCTTGTTTTCTCTAAGGATATTTTATCAGAAAAAATTATACCTTTACATTGATAAGAGTGACATTATAATATTTTGGTGTGACAATTTTGTAATACTGCTTTGAAATACTATTCGGCTTCAAGCTGATAGCGGTTCAGATCTACTGTGATAGTCGTACCTACGCCTATCTCCGATTCCGCTTTTATGCGGTGGGAAAGCTTGTCCGCGGTCAGCTTGCAGAGGTATAAGCCTAAGCCCGTTGACTTCTTATCCGCTCTGCCGTTGTAGCCTGTGAAGCCTTTTTCAAAGATACGAGGAAGGTCTTCGCTTGCTATTCCTATGCCCGTATCGGATATTATCAGGTTTTTGTCCTTTGTTATGTCTATCGTTATTTCGCCCTTTTCGGTGTATTTCACTGCGTTTGACAAAAGCTGTTCTATAATGAACAGAAGCCATTTTTCGTCGGTTATTACATTTACCGTTTCATCTGGTTCGTATTTCAGGGCTATGCGCTTTCGTATTATCTGGGGCGCGTATTTGTGTACTGCCTGTTTTATTATTCCGTCAACCGAATACTCCTTGAAAACAAGATCGGAGGAATCCTCGCCAAGCCTGATGTAGTTCAGCACCATTTCCACATACTGCTCTATTCTGAAAAGCTGTGCTGACCGCTCCAAATGCTCCGCCGTGTCCTCCCCTTGCAGGATCATTGCCATAACGCTTATGGGGGTTTTTATCTGATGTACCCAGGTGGTGTAATATTCGACATTTTCCCTTTGCTGGCTGCTCTTTGCGGTGATGCTTTCGCTTAACAGCCTTTTCAGCTTCAGCACCATTTCCCAGTAATCTTCTTCTGATAGAGTGTTGAGCTTGAGGTTGTTTTCGGAAGAAATTTCTATATTCTGCAACAGATCAGTCCTGCTCCTGTGCTTTTTAAGATAGAAATAAAAATGTGCGGGAACCACCGCCGCCGATACCAGTGCGCAAAGCCCCATGCTGTATAAAACCGCTTCGGTCTGTAAGTCGTAGAGAGAAAATACCGCGCCGAATATTCCCGAAAAGATCAGAAACATAAGAATTGTGTAGCGGTACTGCCAAATGTATTTTAAAAAAATTTTGCCGTTGCTTTCCATTTTTTACCTCTGAAACTGAAACTTGTCCGCATAGTAGAAATATGTGTATGTGTACACATTTTACTCTATTATATATCCAAGTCCTACTTTTGTGGCGATAAAGTCCTTTAAGCCTGCCCCTTCCAGCTTTTTGCGCAGTCTTGTGACGTTAACGGTTAGGGTGTTTTCCTCCACATAGGAATCCATTTGCCATAGCTTTATCATCAGGGTATCGCGGCTTACCGCTTTTCCTCTATTCTCCATAAGGGTCTGCAAAATTCTGAATTCGTTTTTGGTAAGTTCTATCCGCTGCCCGTTGTAATTCAGGGACGCATCGTTTAAATTGAGAACTGCCCCTTTATGCTCCAGCACGGGTATTTTTCCCGCCAGATCGTAGGTGCGCCGCAATACCGCTTGCAGCTTTGCCATCATCACGCTCAGATCTATGGGCTTTGGGATAAAGTCATCGCCGCCCATATTCATTGCCATTACGATATTCATATTGTCGGAGGCAGAGGAGATAAAAATAATAGGCACATTGGAAATTTTCCTTATCTCACTGCACCAGTGGTAGCCGTTGAAAAAGGGCAGGGTTATATCAAGAAGAACCAGGTGGGGGTCGTAGGCGGTAAAGGCTGGGATTATGTCTCGGAATTCCCTTATACAGCTTACCTCATTGCCCCAGGATTCTATGTGCTTTTTCATTTCCGACGCTAAAGCTTCGTCGTCCTCTATTATCATTATTTTGTACATTTTTGTAGTTCCCTTTTTTGCTTTTTTCTTAGTATAGCATAAAGTTTGTTTTGTTGCAAGAAAAAACGGGGTTATTAGTTTGATACTCATAAAAAGTTTAAGCTCCTAAGCAATTATTGTGATAACTGCTTAGGGGCTTATTGTTAATATTCGGTTACTCGCATAAATCAGAATTTATTAAACAACTTGCAGATTGTCAAATTTTTAAAGTTTTCAAATATGCTTTCTGCACCGCTGATATCCTATTGCTTTCCATACTTTTCTGAATCGCTTTATTATGCGTCCAGTCATTGAGTTTCTTTCCCTCCAGATATGGAAGTATGAAAACATACTGTTTCGCAAGTGCTGTTGCAAAATACCAGGCAATCATCATATTAATGTAATATTCTTCCGTTCTGACTGCCGCCACCATGTCTGCATACTTGGAATCGAATCTTTTGTCCAAGAAGTGCTGCATCAGCATACCGATTGCGAACCGAACAGTGTAAACCTTATCTGACCTGATCCAAGTGCAGATATATGGAATAAGTTTCTCGGGTTCCTTTTTGAATGCCTTTGGCGAAAACTGATCACATGTAGCCCAGTTATCAATAAAAGGAAGAAATGCCTCGGTTTCTGATATACATTTGTCAAAATCTTTCTCAAGTGATACCACAAATGCATGCAGCTGATCTTCATCGAAGTATTGGTGCGGAAGAGATGTCAGGAACGAGGTTGTGTCCTTATCTTTGACCAGTTTCCTCGCAAAAGTACGAAGTTCCGGTGTCCTGACGCCTATGATCCTGTCCGTTTCTACTGTCGGAATGAGCTTTGCCTGAAAGGCTGCATATTTTTTATCCTGCAAACGGTATAATTCCGCCACGATCTCATCTCTGTTCATCTATAATTTTCACCTCTAAATTCCGATTTATCTTAGTAATAATCATACATCAAAACCGTTACATTGTCAATAAAAAACACCATAGTACTTTTGACTGAAAATCATCAGTGCTATGGCGAAAACATCTTTATGAGTATCTCTCTTTACTGCTGTACCGTTTTTTACATTATTTTATCAGTTTACATATTGTAAGCTCGCTTTTTCTGCCGTTCAGCTCTATTATCTTCTCGGAATTTTCCTTGCTGAAATCCAAATCGTTTTCAAAAACAATTTTGTTGCTCCTGCCTTTAGCCGCAACGCTGAAATCAGCGTCCTCGGGCAAATAAAGCTTTGAGCAGGCGGAAAGCTGATTGACGTCCAAAGAAGCTTCCAGGCTCTCGCAAACTATCTCCATATTCAGATTGCAGTCAAGCTCTATTTTGCTTTCCACATTGCTGATAATTGCCTTGTTCACCTTTACGTCAAGCTCTATGCCGCCGCATTTTATGTCCCTTAATTCGATTATTTCCGTATTGGCGGCTATTTCAAAGGAAAGGATAAGCTTTTTGGGCAGATAAACATAAATTTCAAGGTTTTCTCTTGCTTTGCTTTCCGTCATACCGTTTTTTAAAAACAGATCAAGGTCAATGCGGCTTTTGTTGTCGTCGATCTTCAGCTTGAAATCCTCATGTATTGTGGGAATCGTGTTTGCTATTAACTCAACCTTTAATTTTTCGCTGTCCATCGATGTAATTGTTATGCTTTTTGCACAGCCAAGGTGAAAGTCATAATGCTTTGCCGCATCAATATCGTACTCGGTGAAGCTGCCGTAAAGGTTCCCGCCTTGCTCCTCGCTGATATTTTTCAAGGATAACAGCTCGTCTACCGATATTTCAAATACTTTTGACAGGGTAATGAGATTTTCTATGTCGGGTATTCCCGAATCGGTTTCCCATTTTGTGACCGCCTGTCTTGATACTCCCAATAGCTCCGCTAACTTTTCCTGAGAATATCCTCTTTCCTTGCGAAACTGCTTTATTTTTTCTCCTAATTGCATTTTTCTTTTTTCCTTTCCGTTAATTTATGTATGAATTATAGCATTTTTCTGTTTTTAAAGCAAGAAAACAGCGGTAGCAAAGCAGATTTTCTTTGCTACTTTTCGTTGCATTTCCGTTTTTAACGGTTTTATAACAGTATATAGGTATAAAAACGCCCCTGCATATTTCTGCAAACATACAGGAGCGTAATTTTTGATAAGTAACCTACGATTATTCAAAAAGCAATAGCTGTCAATAGTTTTCCATTAAAGCCAGAACAATATCGGGATAAGTCCAGGTTCCCTCTTTACGGTTGTAAAGTCCGAAAAGCTCTCCGTTGCCCGAAAAGGCATTGTTATCCCACCAAACGCAGGGGATACCGTAAGACTTGGCTTTTGCGGAATAGAATGCGGCATGCTGGATCCTTGCTTCGGTGTTGTCGTTTTTGTTGCGGGAACCGAATTCTCCGATCACAACGGGGATCCCCTTTGAAACAAACTTATTGTACAGCGCGCTTAACTTACTGTCAATAGATTTGCCTGTGCGCTCGGAGAAAGTGTTTTTGCTCAGATCGTCTGAAAGAGCGAAGTCGTAAGGCTCATAAGAGTGAGCGGAAACTATTATTCTGTTGGCGCTGTCGTTGGGCAGCTCGAACAAATCAGCACAGGCAAAATCGGGCGATGCGCAGTAGCTGGGCACCATAAGATAGCGCTGTGCGTTATTGCCTCCGCTTGCTCTTACCAGATCAACAAAAGCCTGATTGGTCTGCATAATGCAGTCGATAGCCTCTTTGCCTTCTGCGCTGTTTACATCGACCCACCATTCCTTATCTGTACCGATAAGCCGGGGTTCGTTCATACATTCAAAAATAAGATGCTCGTCGTAATCCTTAAAGACCTCGGCTACCTGTGTCCAGATGTCTGTTACAAACTTTTTGGATTGCTCAAAGGCTTCTTTTGTGGGATAGAAATAGTTTTTATCTGTATCGTGGTGGATATTGAGGATAACGTACATACCGTTTTTATAGCCGTAATCCACAACTTCCTTGACACGGGCAAGCCATTCGTCGGTGATCTTATTGTTTTCATCAACGTGATTATGCCAGGTCACAGGTACTCTTATGGTATTAAAGCCCGCGTTTTTTATGCTAAGTATCATATTCTCCGTGGTCTTGGGCGCACCCCATGACATTTCGGAAGCGGTGTCAACGGAGGTTTTCTGTGTAGCGTCAAGGGTGTTGCCCAAATTCCAGCCTAATTTCAGATTTTGGACAAAGGAGAGAGCCTCGCTTTCGGGCAAGGGCTGTGCTTCAAAATCGAACTTGGGGATCTCGGCCCCCGTGCCTTTCAACTCTGCGACAGGAACGTCATTTGCTGCCTCGGAAACATCTCCTGCGCTTGTATTGGCGCCTGTGACAGTTCCCTGCTCACTGTTATTGTTACAGCCGCTTAAAAGCATAACTGCGGCGAAGGCTGCGGACAAAGCCTTCAATGTGGTTTTTCTGATCATTTTTCCTGTTTTTTCCTTTCATTTATTTGGGTCAAACTCGAACGAATAGGGTAAAAGCTCACCCAAAGTAAGATTGTAAACGGATCTTTCACCGTCAAAAACAATAACGGGCATATCGGGAGAGCAAAACTCGCTTAAAGCCTGTCTGCACACTCCGCAGGGGAATGGAGGCTGATTGCCCGGGTCGGTAAAGATAGCTATGGCGGAGAATTTTCTCTCGCCCTCGCTTACCGCCTTGAACAAAGCCGTTCTCTCGCCGCAGTTGGAAACGCCGTAGCTGGCGTTTTCTATATTGCACCCGCTGTAGATCTTTCCTGACTCAGCCAATATTGCTGCACCTACGCGGTACTTGGAATATGGGCAATAGGCATTTTCCAGAGCTTCCGACGCTTTTTGGCAAAGGGTCTCAAAGCCGCTGTCCTCAATGGTTGTCTTGATCAATATGCGATCCCTCCTCATCTATATATCCTATAAGAATCTTTTTCTTTTCTGCTCTTTCTCCGAAGCTGTAAGAGGAAAGAACCTGCTTCTCAGCCTCTGCCGCCGACTGCTCATCGGGAGCATATATTTTTGCTATGGGCTGTCCTTTGGTGACCTTATCGCCTATTTTTGCCATAAGGACAATTCCTGTGCCGTGATCTATTTTATCCTCCTTGGTAAGACGTCCTGCCTTCACCGTCAAAGAAGCCGTTCCTATTTTTTCGCCGTTGATAGCAGTTACCGCACCGCTTTCGGGAGATTTGACCTTGATCACAGTGTGAGCCTGCGGCAAAAGTGAGTAATTTTCGATGATATTGGGGTCTCCGCCTTGATTTTCTATAAATTTACGGAATTTTTCAAGAGCCGTGCCGTTTGATACGGAATTTTCAAGGAGTTTTCTCGCCTGTGGCAGATTTTCGGCTTTATTTCCCGCAACCAGCATAAAGGAACCGATAACGTAACAAAGCTCCGTGAAGTCCTCCGGTCCTTTTCCTTTGAGAGTGTCTAGGGCTTCCATGACCTCAAGGGCGTTGCCTACCGCGTTTCCCAAGGGCTGATCCATGTCTGTGATAAGGGCGTAGACCTTTCTGCCGTTGCTTTGACCTATCCTGACCATTTTTTCAGCTAACAGCGACGCTCTTTCAAAACTTTTCATAAATGCTCCCGAACCGCACTTTACGTCAAGGATAATGCTGTCGGAACCGCAAGCCAGCTTTTTGCTCATTATGCTTGCGGCAATAAGGGGTATGCTTTCCACCGTGCCCGTTACGTCACGGAGGGCGTACAGCTTTTTATCGGCGGGAGCGACGTTTTTTGTCTGCCCCATAAGCGCGATACCGTCACGCTTTATAAAGGTCACAAACTCATCTTCGGTCAGAGCTGTGCGGAAGCCGGGTATGGATTCCAGCTTGTCTATCGTTCCGCCGCTGAATCCCAGACCTCTGCCCGACATTTTTGCAACGGGAAGCCCGCAGGCAGCAGCCATGGGAGCAACGGCAAGGGTAGCCTTATCCCCCACTCCTCCGCTGGAATGCTTATCTACCTTTATTCCCTCAATGTAGCTTAAATCGACCCTGTCTCCGCTGTTTGCCATGGCTTCGGTGAGATATGATATTTCGGGATCGGTCATATCGTTGAGATAGATTGCCATTAAGAATGCGCTTATCTGATAATCGGGAATGCTGCCCTCGGTCACCGACCTTACGAAATATTCGATCTCTTCCTTAGTAAGCTCCCTTTTATCTCTTTTCTTTTCGATGATTTCAACAATGTTCAAAAAATCACCTCGCTAAAAAAGTTCTATAAAAAAAGTATACCATAAATTTCCGAAAAAATCTACTGTTTTTATTTAAAAAGTAACATAAAAAAGTAAGCTGCCCATAAAGGCAGCTTACTTTAATAAAAATGCAATTACTTAACTTTAGCAACAGCCTCTTTAAGAGATCTACCGGCTTTGAAAGCAGGAACCTTGGTTGCAGGGATCTTGATAGCCTTCTTTGTGCGGGGGTTGATACCCTTTCTTGCAGCGCGGGCTCTTACTTCAAAAGTACCAAAACCAACGAGAACAACCTTTTCACCTTTCTTTAAAGCTTCGGTGATGCTCTCAACTACAGCGTTCAAAGCTGCTTCGGAATTCTTCTTTGTGAGTTCTGTTTTGCTGGCGATAGCTGTTACGAGTTCTGCTTTTGTCATTTTTAAATCCTCCGTAAATCGTAATATATATGAATTATAGCGGGTTTTATACAGTTTGTCAATGACTATTTGCAAAAAAACCGATAAAATATAACAAATTTTTACACATTGCACAACTTTTATTATACCAAAATAGTCATAACGTAATATTAATTGTGATTTCTGCGGTTATTCCGTCCACCAGTCCGATGAGATCCGAGGGATTTGTTTCGATCTGTAAACCGATCCTTCCTCCGCTTACTATTATCTTTTCGAGTTTTTCACATTCGGCTGCAAAAACTGTTTTATGCAGCTTTTTCATTCCCACGGGAGAACAGCCGCCGCGGATATAGCCTGTGACCTTGTTGATGTCCTTGACAGGTATCATCTCCACTGATTTTTCGGATACAGCTTTCGCTGCTTTTTTCAGATCCAGTTCCTTTAAAACAGGCAGGACAAAAACGTAATAGTTGTTTCCGCCTTTTGTTACCAGAGTCTTAAAAACGGTTTCGGGATCCTGCCCCAACAGCTTCGCCACCTCTGCGCCGTCCGGGGGCGTTTTTCCGTGGGGATAGCTATGGGGAATGTAACTTATTTTGTTCTGTTCAAGTATGCGCATTGCGTTTGTTTTACTTTCAGACATTGTTCAAATACCTTTTTGACTTTCTTTTTTACTTTCTGCATAAAGCAATTTTACCAAAATTTATAAAAATCCTTGAAATATTTTGATGCTTATGGTACAATTTAAGTAGTGTTTTTCAATTTGAAAGGAGCTTAAAATGGAGATACAGCGTTCAGGAGAAGATTATCTTGAAACTATTTATATTTTGAACCGCCGCACAGGATATGTGCGTTCTATCGACATTGCCAACGAAATGGGTTACTCCAAGCCCAGCGTTAGCAAGGGAATGAGCCTGCTCCGCGAAATGGGATATATCAACGTGGCTCCCGACGGAGAGATAAAGCTCACCAAAACAGGCTTAAAGCGCGCTAAGGAGGTGTACTCCCGTCATCTTCTTATCCGTGAGTTTTTTATCCGCAAGTTAGGGGTAAATCCCACCACTGCAGAAATAGACGCTTGCAAGGTTGAACACGTTATCAGCGAGGAGACCTATTTAAGGCTCCGCGATTTTATGAGCGAGTGCCTGTCGGACAGCGACGATTCGGATCTCAAAAGGGATATAGATATAAAATAAAAAATCGGATCAAGCGTCAGAATGATCGTTTATAAAAGCTCTTGCCGATCAATTTCCCTTATTTCAACGTTATTTTCGCCTTTTTCCCAATTTACAGACATACAAAAATTTTTGGTGTCACATACAAAAAATTTTTCCTTTGACGTATCAATTTCGGTAAAGCCTTTTGAAAAGCCATCTCCGGTTCTTTTCACATGGCTTTCCTTTTTGCACCAAAGCTGCCTTAAAAATCTCTGCTTGTCATTGGATCTCTGAAACGCCGTCAGCTCCGAATGGGTGCAGATCCTTTCCGCCAGCTCTTCCCTTACGTTTCTGTGGTCGGTGGTGTCAAAGCCTATCTCGATCTCACAAACTGCCGCTCCCACAGCGCATTTGCTGTGGCTGATGCTGAAAAAGAGGGGGCTTTTCGAAAAATAGGGCTTGCCTTTTTCTCCGTATCTGAAAGGGGCGGCGTCAAATGCTCCGAACTCGCTTTTTATAAGGTATTGCAGAATCAGATAAGCGTAAGCGCCGTTTACTCTGTCGTTGAAATTTTTGCATTTCAGCACCTTTTCCCGCCGCCAATCGGGGATCATTGACAGCGCCTTGTTCAGATCGGGTTCGGTGACGCTTTCGGTAAGCATGTAAAAAATTTTTATATCGCTCATTTTGTTACCTGTTTTAAATTTATGTATACAGCCGTTTTGTGATCATTATCCCAAAACGGCTTTTTGCAGTTAGTGAGTTTTCTTTACTAAATCTCTCAAATCTCCAACAGTATAGCCCTCTGTTTTCCAAAAGCCTATAACGTCCTTTAAGCAGTCGGTATTTGCCTTTGATACAGCGTGGAGCAGATAGATCTCGCCGCTGTGGAGCGACGATGTTATCGCTTTGAACGCCTGTTCAGATGAGGGCTGGCTGTTGGCATCCCAGTCCTTGTGGGCAAAGCTCCAGAATACGCTGGTGTAGCCAAGCTCCTGCACCTGTTTTAAAGTGCTTTCGCTGAATTCTCCCATGGGGAATCTGAAAAAGGCCATTTCATAATCAAAATTTTCCCTGACATAATCGTGAAGCTTTGTTATCTCCTCCCTGACCTGCTCCGCTGAGCATTTGGGAAAGCTGGGGTGCGTCCAGCTGTGGTTGCCTACGATATGCCCCTCGCTTATCATTCGCTTTACCAGCTCGGGAGAGGTTTTGCAGTAGTCGTAGGTCACGAAGAACGCCGCCTTTACTCCCGTTTCTTTCAGAATATCCAGGATCCGGGAGGTATAGCCGTTTTCGTAGCCCTCGTCAAAGGTGAGATACACGGTTTTTTCTTCGGAGGGGTCTATAAAGAGAGAGGAGTATTTCCCGTACTTTTCCTGTGCTTTTACCGCGTCAATAGGGCGTCCGAGAGCGTCCTTGTCCTTTCCCAAGCCCCAGCCTATGAGAGTGTTGTCTGCATTTCGCGCAGATACCACTATACGGGAGAAGCCCTCGCCTATGCTTTCTGCGCCTTGACCGCCGTCGGAGAAGTTCTTTTCTCTGCCCTCGTAAGTGCCGCCGTCAAAGGTGGAGGGCGGTTCATTTTCTGCGGTCGAATTGCCGCAGCCGCTTAAAAAGATACTGTTAATAATTAAAACAGAAATAATTACAGCTTTTATTTTCATAATTTTTTCCTTTCAATACGTTCAATATCGGATACTGCTATTTTGTATTAAAAGTAAGCGGTTATAACCTTTAAAAGCTGTAAAATTATATTTAATTAGCCAAAAAGTGCTGATTTAATAAAAATCAGGCAGAAATGATCCTGCCCGATTTTTCATAAATTTAGAACTTGTTCCAATAGGAGTGGTGTGTGGATTTTCGAGCAAATTTTGGCAAGGACAAGGCAAAATTCCGCAGGCTTGCTGCCGCAAGTCAAGAAATTTTAACGCAGTCATTGGCAAAATTTGCCGAAAAGACGCGTGCCGATTCTATTGGAACATGTTCTCATTCTTCACCCAGGTAATTTCTTACAAGAGACTGCAGCAGCTCATCGCGGTCGATATGTCTGATAAGGCTTCTTGCATTTTTATAAGTAGTGATGTATGTGGGATCTTCCGAAAGAATATAGCCCACCAGCTGATTTATAGGATTATAGCCTTTTTCTTTTAAAGCCTCATATACAGTAGAAAGAATTTCCTTCATCTCGGACTCGCGCTCGTCACGAACCGAAAAGGTCATGGTTTTCTCGTGCATGGTTTTTCCTCCTTACTTAGTGTTTTTGAACCGTTATGCGTGAAAAGTGTAAGGCTTCGGCTTTTTTTTGGAGTGTTTGCTTCGCCTTACGCACATATGTTCCTATTTATTATACACTAAAATCTGCGCAGATACAACCCCTTTTCGGAATTTTTTTGCATTTTTTGATTTTTGTTTTGAGAATGTTTCAGTACAAAATATAACCGTTGTTTTTATATATATTCACTATTGAATTTATTTCTCCGTTTTGTTATAATTATTTTGAAAAATTGTATCATTCCAACGGAGGTTTTTTATGGCATCTGCTAAAAACAATAATAATACCGCCGGAGACGCTACCGGAGGATTTAAAACGGTAGCTTTCGGTTTTGATAAAAACGACGTTACCCTCTACATAGCTTCTCTGAGAAAAAAGATGAAGCAAATGGAAGAGGAATTTGAAGATAAGCTCTCACAGGCTCTTGAAAACCCCGCTGCTTCCAACGAAGCTTTAAAACACGAACGTGAAGTTATCCGTGCAGAAATGGAAAAAATGTGGGCGGATAAGCTCAACGAGCGCAACTCTATCCTGAAACAGCAGCAGGAGCGCATCAGCGAGCTTGAAAGGAAGATCGGCGAAAATAACGAGACTATCGTTTCCTTAAAAACCCAGCTTTCAGCCGTTACTGCGGACGATTCCGCCACCGACAGCTCGGTGCTGAGTGCACGGGCTGCAAAGGCATATATGCAGTTCTCCAATGTGCTTAGTGCAATGCAGAAATCGATCGGTCAGACCATTGACAGAATGGAAGCTACTTGGAAAGGCGAATTTGTTGAGGAGCTTGCCGCTATCGAAAACGATGAGGCAGCTATGAGAGCGGTTCAGGCTCCTGTTATCAGTGCGGCTCCTGCTGTACAGGCTGCTCCTGCAGCGGTAAAGCCTGCTGAGAACGTAAAAACCGAACCCGCGGCAAATAATGCGGCAAAAGCTGCAGCGGCAGCACCAGAAGCTTCTCCCAAAAAAGAAGCTGAAAAGGAAACAAAGGCTGCCGAGCCTGCTCAGATATCCAACGCAGAGATCAAGGCTGCTCCTGTTTCCGACATTCTTGACGAACCTGCTTTTTCCGATGAAAGTCAGAATGCTGTAAAGGAAAATGCGATACCCAAAAAGAAAGCGGAAGAAAAGCCCGCAAAACCTGCAGCTGAGGTAAAAGCTCCTGCAGCCGAGGCAAAAGCCCCTGCTGCCGCTCCTATGTCCTTTGACGATTTTCTTGCCCAGGACGAGGACGATCCGCTCAAGGGAATTATCGCCGATATGGGAGACGATACCTCTTCGTCATTCTCCGAAAAGCCTGCCGTTAAAGATATGCCCGCCGTTGCTGTTGACAACGTTCCTGCTCCTGTAAAGGAAGCTGCGCCTGCGCCTGCTCCCACACCCGCACCTGCCCCTGCTCCCGTTGAAGCAATGGACAGCAGCGAATTCGGCGATCTGCTGGCTGATGATGCTGATGATACTCCCAATAATAGTACCAATAGTATAACCAACAATATAGACGATGATCTCATGGGACTTATGGCTGACAGCGAACAGGCTCCTCCTGCTCCAAAGCCTGCCCCGCAGCCTGCGGCAGCAGCTGCTCCGGCTCCCCAAAAGCCGGCTGTTCCCAAGCCTGTTCCGCCTAAAATACAGATAGACGACGATCTGAGTTCTCTGCTTGCGGACGATTCCGATGATAACGACATCAAGCCTATTGATAATCCCGTCATTGCTACCGATGACTTTGCAGATCTGCTGCTGGGCAAGAGCGATGATGTGGACAGCGACTTCCTTATTACAGGAAACGATCCCAGAAATGCAAAGGGCGACGATCTGGACGTAAGCTTGCTCTCCGATATGGTCATGGATTCAAGGGATATTTCCACTAACGGAGATCTTGGGGTCATGATGGAGGAGCAGGAGAAAAAGGAGCTTGAACAGTTCGGCAATATGTTTGTTACCGAAGCTGACGAAAACAACGCCCCCACTTTCCCCCGTGAGCCTGAAAACAAGAAAAGCAAAAAAGATGATGACAATCCCTTTGACTTCTCTTTCCTTGACGAGGACTCCGACGATGAGGACGATATGAGTACGGACGCATCTTTCCCCGGCTTGCTGTAAAGAGATCCGGAAGATCTTTGGTGATCGCTTTTCAGATGATCCTGAAAATTGCATTTGGCGAAGCTTTCCCATTTGGTGAAGCTTTCCAATAATTCCCTTGATTATTTTCAGCAATCGTTATATTATAAAATTACAGTTTTCAGCTTGTCGAAAAACCACCCTCGGTGGGGCTTTTCGGCAAGCTTATGACTTTTTTATACTTTGAATTTATGCGGTTCTTTTAATACTAACTTTCTTGGAGGTTTCACCGCCAACGCCATGTATAACACTGAGAATCACAATAAAGAAATAGTATAAGCAGTTCTTTATTGCATTGGTAATTGATTTTACAGGAGATAGGGTATATGAAAATAAATGTCAACGAATTAAAGGATATTGCTCCCAAGCTCAAAGCGGGAGACAAGGTGGAGTTAAGCGGATATGTCTACACTGCCCGCGATGCGGCGCATAAAAGGATAGCGCAGCTGATAAAGGAAAACAAGCCTCTTCCCTTCACCATTGAAAATGCAGTAATATACTACGCAGGACCTACCGGCACAAAGGAGGGAATGGTCATAGGCTCGTGCGGACCCACCACATCGGGAAGAATGGATATATATACTCCCCAGCTTCTGGATATGGGGCTTGCGGGGATCATGGGCAAGGGAGAGAGAAACGCCGCAGTGGAAGAAGCGCTGATCCGCAACAAAGCCGTGTACTTCTGCGCTGTGGGCGGTGCAGGAGCCTTGGCTTGCAAGTGTATAAAGAGCTGCGAGGTAATAGCTTTTGAGAATCTGGGCTGCGAAAGTGTGAAGAAGCTTTATATAGAAAACTTCCCTCTCACCGTCACCATTGACTGCCACGGCGGAAACATTTTCAAAAGCGGCAGAGAACAGTTTGACAGAAGAAAAGAGGCTGTTCCTGTATAAAACGGTATAGATCTGTTTGGATCAGCATAAATTTTATTTTCTTTATTAAAAATATTACTGAATTATAAGATAGATTTTTAGGTATATTTTAAGAAAATCGTTGAAAAGCAAAAAAAATTTTTGTTTAATGGTTGACTATACAAGGCTTTAATGGTATAATTTTGATTATTGAAGGGGTTCGTTATGACCGATGAACAGCTTCTGGCTAATGCAGCCAATGCCGAAAAAAGCGGATCGACAGCAGAAAAGAACAAATATACCGCTTTACTGATAACAAAGTATATGGCTTTGATCAAAAACAGAGCCAAACGCTTTAATAACAAATATGTTGAATATGAGGATCTTGTTTCTGAGGGATTTATGGGCTTGCTCAATGCGATACGCTCCTATGATCCGCAGAAAGGCAGCTTTGCGGCGCTTGTATCCACCTGCGTCAACAACAAGATGCGGTCAGCGATCACAAAAAGCTTTGATTCTCATTTAAAAATGTCTTTGGACGAAGCCTTGATAGAGGATATCAGCGACAATAACCCTTACACAGAGGATCTGATAATTTTGAAAGAACAAAACAACGAAATGCTGAAGCAGGTGGACGAGCTCTTGTCCCCCAGAGAAAAGGAAGCCTTTTATCTTTATCTTTCCGCATACAGCTATAATCAGATCGCCGAAAAGTTGGGAATTTCCGTCAAGTCGGTGGACAACGCCATATCGAGAGCCAAGACGAAATTAAGGGATTGTTTTAACAATAACAATAATAATACGGAGCAATAATAATATTGCTCTTATATATGACCGGGTAGCTTAAATAGAGCGTTGTTTATCAAAGGTGTCGGTTCAAATCCGTCCGAGGTCGCAAATTTTTTAAGCGAGGTAAAACCACTATGTACGAAGACAAAACACTTGTATGCAAGGACTGCGGTGCGGAATTTGTATTTACAGCCGGCGAACAGGAATTTTACGCTGAAAAAGGCTTTGTAAACGAACCCCAGCGCTGCAAGGCTTGCCGTGACGCAAGAAAGAATGCAAGCAGATCCAAGGAAATGTTCACTGCTACTTGCGCTAATTGCGGCGGAGAGGCTAAGATCCCCTTCCAGCCCCGTGACGACAGACCTGTTTATTGCAGCGAATGCTTTGCAAAAATGAAGAGCGGAGAATGATCCCGATTTTTCACTTTGCACACCATATCGGGATTTTATATATCTGATATGAAAAAATTGAGCCTGACTTTTAGTCGGGCTTTATTTTTTTACCTTTTCTTGCGATCTGTCCAAAGAAAAAGTAAAATCTTAGTAAAAAGTGCTGAAATTTTCAAAAAAGTAAAATTTCGGGATAACCTTTTGTACCAAAAAACAGTTAAATGTTATAGAAGGGGGCTGAATTATGAAAATCAAAAAAACACTTTTTACAGTTCTGACGGCTATGAGCCTGCTTATTACGTCCTCATGCGCATCGGAAAATCAAATAAGCTTTGAAAACGTCACCAACAACCGCAGCAACGGACAGAATTTCTACGAGGGCAGATATTCATATACCGATAATTGTATCTACTGCGCATTTGAGGACGGAATATATGAGTATGATATTTCCGAAAAGACCGCTTTGAAGATCGTCGATTTTGCAAGTATTTCAAAAGAGCTGACATGGTATGACTGCAGCTTTGCTTATATCCCGGACGGCATAGTTATCCAAGGACGGGGCGAAGAATTTGATTATGATGAGAAAACGGGAATTGTTTCCCAAAGCTTTAATTTGTATGTAGTGAATTTCAAAGGGGAGCTAAAGGACACCATAGTTCTCAAATACCAAACAAACGAAAACGACCCCTCACAGAATGAAGATCACGCTATAAGAGGGTTCTACAAATTTATAATAGACAACGGCTGGATTTACGGCTCGGATCGGGGCAGCGAAGTGGTGAGATACGATCCTTTGACTGAGGAAGTGCAGTATTTGGGCGGCGGATTCATAAGCATTGCAGGAGATCATATCTATTTTATGGATAATTATATTATTGATGATTCCGACAGCTCAAGAACCGAGGACACAATATCCCGTGTCAGAGAAAGCGATCTCTCCAACAGGGAGACCATAAGCTTTAAAGGCAGAATAAGCCTTGATCCAAAGTTCGGTGATGAGATAATGAGCCGTTTTTCCGCGTATGCCGATGAGACCTTGGTATGCCGAAAGGAAATATACTCTAAAGGAGATGAGGAAAATTATTACGATCACTGGAAGGGCGAAAAATGGTACAGCTTTAAATTCGGTGAAGAACCCAAGGTCATCGGCGACGGTTTGGCGGAATATGATGATGTGTTTTATGCAGGCGGAGATTATTACGCATTTTCCGTTATCGAGGCAGAAAACCTCGGAGAAGAGGTCATTACCGATATTGATGTTATTAAAGTAGACGGAAAGAGCTTTGAAAAAACCGCTGTTTTTAACGGCAAGCTAAAAAGAAAGGGTTATCCTATTATGATGGGCGAAAAATTTATTTTGCTCAATCACAGTGAGGATAGCGCAGTCATTTATAATACAGAAACAGGAGAGCTTATCAACTGTACAAAGTAAAAGAGGTCGGACAATGAGCAAGCTTGAGATCTGCAATATCACAAAGCAGTATAAAAAGAAAAAAGCCTTAGATAATGTAAGCTGCACCTTTACCGAAGGAATAAACACACTTTTAGGCGCAAACGGAGCCGGCAAATCCACCCTTATGAGCATAATATCCACTGCCGCCTCGCCTACTTTTGGAGAAGTAAAGCTTGACGGCGAAGAAATAATATCCTTAGGGGAAAAATACCGTGAGCAAATGGCTATGCTGTTTCAGCATCAGCCCTACTTCCCTTCCGTTAAGGTAAATGAGTTTATGCGGTATAATGCGCAGCTCAAAGGCATTTCTTCCCGAAGGATCACCGAATTAACGGAAAAGACCCTGCAAAGGCTTGGGGTAGGCGAATGCGGAAATATGAAAATGAAGGAGCTGTCGGGCGGTATGCGGCAGCGCGTTTTCCTTGCGCAGACGATAATTTCCGACCCGAAAATAATAATACTGGACGAACCCAGTGCAGGGCTTGACATAGCGGAAAGGACAGAGCTCAAGGGCATTATAAAGGAGCTTGGCAAAAATGCAGTCGTGATAATTTCCACCCATATCGTTTCGGATATTGAGGACATAACCGACAGACTGTTTATTATCCAAAAGGGAAAGCTTTTGTGGAACGGCAATGCAGAGGAAGTTCCCGATAATGACATCAGCGGTTTTTATCTCAAAATGACAGAGGGGGAAAAGCCATGATAAGGTGTATGTTAAGAAGCGGGATTTCCCGCAGTCTGTCAGCCTTTATACTGATTTTTATGATAGCATTTCTTTATATCTATCTTGGGATAAGAGAAGAACTGAAATTTTTCGGTCAGCAGGAAAAATACATATCGGATAAGGCTCCCACAGGCTTTTTTGAGCAGCTTACGGCAGACCGGGACACGGCCTATACCGACTTTTTTGATATACATATCAATCACATCGGATTTGATGACGGCGGTGAAAATGACAATACCGACCCCGACAGTGAAGAGGATATACTCGATATGCTTACCGGAAACAATAAGCACTATTCGGACGCCGCTATTCTTTGGGTAAAGCTCAAAGAAGCCGAACCGGGAAAATTTGCCGCCACAATGGGCGAGGATAATGCATTTATGAGCTTTATGCTGAACGCGTACACTCCTTACGGCACTTTAAGCAATTTTAAAGACGAGCTTATTGCGGCAAACGAAAAAATGCTAAAAAGAACAAGCGCCTTGGAAAGGGACAGGATAATTTGCACCTATGAATTGGAGCTGCTTAAAAAAATAAATACCTCGCTTGATGCCATTCCTCCTGTAAGCGGTGCGGAAAGCTTTCTGAACCGTTTTAACGGCGACTGTATTTTCATATTTTTCTTAGTTCTGTTTTGCTGCGGAATGTTTGCCCGGCATCGAAGAAACGGATATATCAACAGTATCAAAACTATGAAATGCGGTCTGAAAAAGTTCATTGTTGATCAAGTTTTTAGCCATATAATTCTGTTTACGGTGGGTTATTTCATTTATGCACTGCTTTATTTTCTGCTTATGCTGCCTTATTTAGGTGATTTTTCCGTGCTTGGCTGTCCCATACAGATCTTGCCGCAAATGCAGTTTTCTGTTTATCCCATAACCGTGGGCGAATATTTGCTGATACTTTTCGGCATAAGGTATTTATATTTTTTGGCAGTGACCTGCCTGTTTGGATTTATATCTATGCTTTCGCCACATGATATGATAGCTCTTGCGGTATCGGGCGTTATGGGAATAATGCCTCTGATCTTTTCACTTGCCGAAGTTAAGGGCAGTTTTGCCGAAGCGGTTTCGGGCAATGTGACTTCTTTAATTGACCGCTCGGATATTTTTGTTGTTTTCGGTGCGGCAGTGCCACTTGCTGCCGTTATGTGTTTGGTCTATCTTGCTGCCGCCGGGGTTTTCTTTCTGCTTACCTATTTTTGCGGGATCATGCAGTTCCGCACCGTAAGAGGAAAGGTGGTGAGTTCGGTTGCTTAAGCTTGTACTTAAAAATGATATAAGAAAGAATCTGCTTTTGCTTTTGGCAGTCGTAATTCTGTTTATTGCTTTTAAAACAGCTGTTTCAAGCTCCATAGACAAACAGCTCACCGATAGTGTAAACGAAATTGTCTTGGAAGCAAAAAATATGGACTATAAGGAAGCCAATGCCTTTATCAAAGCCAAAACCGCCGAGCTTATGGACGACGCACTGAACAATCACACAGGCGCGGTAAGAGATTATCTAGCTCTTCGGGCAACCGAGATCGACGGCAGGCTTAAGACAAGGCTTTCCTGCCTTGATCGGGCAGAACAGAATATAAATAACGCCAAATACAGTACAGACTTTTCCTACGGAATTCCAAGCGATTATTTTTTAGATAATAAGGAATATTTTGCGGAGCTTCCCGATCCGCGGCTTGTGGGAACAGGCTGGGAGGATTTTAAAGGGCTGCAAAGAACCGACCCCATTCCTATTGTAATTTTTCTTATTGTCGGGATAATTTACATAAGGGAATACGAGCAAAGAGTATATCTCAGCACTGCAATAACCAAAAACGGGCGCAGATACATTTCTTTCAGATTTTTTACTTTTTTGATCATAAGCTGTTTCTTTGCATTTGTAAATTTCGTTTTTGACGTATTTGCAAGCGGTGTTTTATCCTCTGCCGATATTTTTGATACGCCCATACAAGGGCTTTTTCCCGACTGCTTTGTAAATTGTACGGTGTTCGGTTACCTGCTTTTTTCCTTGCTGTTTAAGCTTATTGCGGCGGTAAATATGTTTTTGCTTTTCTATATTTGTGCAAGAATTTCAAAGGAAACCTACAGCTATGGAATGGCGGGGGTATCGGATATATTGCTTTGTGTGATATTTTCTGTTGCCGCTCCGCTGATCAGCTGTAATATTGCCATAGGTTTTCCCGATACAGAGCTTGTTTTTACACATGCTTTATGGCTTGGTTGGGTTATTTCCGTTTTGGGAGCTAATATTATAATTACGGTTTTAAGTGGATTTTGTATAAGAAGATTTGATGTAAAATTATAATTGCAGATTTAGCTATTTAATCAGGTGTGATCATAGAGAAATAAGAATATTTTATTATTGAAAAAAATGACCGCAGGATCATCATTGCGGTCATTTTATCGAGCGACGCTGTCTTTATTGACACAACCCGCTTTTCACCTCAAAAAACGCTTGCTGCCTTTTACAAACAGGACATACCATAGGCGCTTTTTTTCCGGTGTGTATATGTCCGCAGTTGCGGCACACCCACACAACCTCGCCGTCCTTAGTAAACACCTTTCCCGTGTTGAGCTGCTCTAAAAAGCAATTAAAACGCGCTTCGTGATCCTTTTCGATTTTTGCCACCATATCGAAAAGTGTTGCAATGTTATCAAACCCCTCATCGCGGGCGGTTTTGGCAAAGTCGGCGTACATTTCAGTCCACTCGTAATGCTCGCCCCCTGCCGCATTCTGCAAGGCTTTTGCGGTATTTTCGGGAATTCCCTCACTCATAAGTGATAGCCACAATTCCGCATGGGCGCGCTCGTTGTGGGCGGTCATGTCGAAAATGTCCGCGATCTGTTGGTATCCCTCTTTCCGCGCCACCTCGCCATAGATATTGTATTTGTTTCTTGCCTGGCTTTCTCCTGCAAAGGCGGTTTTTAAATTATCCAGGGTTTTTGATCCTTCAAGCTGCATAAAAAAGCACCTTCCTTTCACATAAAGTATGCGCAAGAAAGGTGCTTTTTATACTATTTCTTTATCATACTGTAGACTATGTCTACAGTCAGCTTGTATAAAAGCCCAAGGTTAAAAATTTCGGAGGGAAAAGAGGCTTGGACAAAAACCGTCAGGGTGTTTCCCCAAATTGAGCTCATAGCCTAAAAATCGAGGCAGAGCAAGGCTCT
>JAAVIE010000088.1 GCA_014799325.1 Oscillospiraceae bacterium | reverse complement strand
CAACTTCCTTGATAGCACGAATTTCAAAAATCAACTGAGTTCGGATTTTTTGCCCAGCTTTTCAAGCAAAAAATCCGAACTCAGTTAGATAGCCAAGATTTAAATTTGCCAATTTTTTCAAGCAAATTTAAATCTTGGCGGTTTTGAAATTCTTTTTAAATCAGTAAATTACCGCCAACTTTCCTTAAAAGCGGGCTTCCACTCGTACAACTTTCCTGAGAGTACTATAAATCAGCACAACTTTCTTATAAGCATAAAATTCTGACACTTTTTGAAATTCGTGCTATCGAGACAGTGGTGCGAATAGCAGCCCGCTTTAAGGAAACATGTGATAATTCTTCACCGCTTTTAGAGGTGTTGTGCTATCAGAACAGTTCTGATCGTAAATACATTTCCAAAACAACAATACATTTCCAAAACAACTCCTTTGCCGCTTCAAAATTTATGATCTCTTATCCACTATATCCTCCACAATTTCCATTACCACCGCAAAAAACATTCCGCTGAAATTTTTACCTATCTTCTCCATAGTTTCAGGCTCTTCACTGATACAGTCGTCATAAATCGCCTTGCCTATGTTCTTTTTGATAATAGGAAGATGCTCACTGTTCCAATCGGCAGGGATCACGCCCTCGTCAACCATTTTGAGTATCAGCTTCTTAACGCGGACCTCCGTTACTATGGTTTTCACCAAAGCCGCCCGTTCCAGCTTTTTCTCCATTTTAGCACTCATGGGCTTTATGAATACCTTGGCGGTCTCGCTGTATTCTGCGGAAACTATCTTGGTGTACCAGGGCTGCTGCAGCTTTTTATCGTTGATCCTTGTCATATTTTTCACAACAATGCCTTCGCCCTTTTCGCCGCCTAAATCGGTCTTTCCCACAAACTGCATCAGATGCTCCCAGGATTCAAATTCTCCTCTGTAAAATACAGGAACATAGATAAGACCCAACTTTTTTACGATCTTCTCCACCTTGTCCTGCTCCAAATATTCCTCAGTGTCGGCATTGAGGACGTCATAAAAATATGCCTTTCCGTATCTGTCCTCCGGATACTCCACAACATGCTGCACCAGCCATTCCCCGAAAAGGATCAGGTTTGTACCCAGAGCTTCTTTCACAGCCTCTTTATCCAGCCCTTGAGCCCAATCCCAGGCGCCGCTTAAGGTATTGTTTTCGTCAAGGGGGAAATTTCTGCTGAAGGCTAAAATGCTGTCGGTGTCCTCATCGTATTTTACAGAAAAATTCGCGCCGTCGATCTTCTCCTGGACTACTATTCTGTCGCCTGTTTTGAAGCCGCGCATATTTTCTTCTTTGAGCCTTTGAATTTTGATGTACTTTTTCTGTTCCATAATACAATTTCCTTTCATTAAATTCGTCAAAATGTTTTGTCACTTCTTTCCGCTGATTTTCCGATAATTCATGCTGCTTATCGGTGAAATGCGGTATTTTGTACCTATCTCTGCCAAAAATGCGTCAGCCTCAGCCTGAAATATGGTTTTCTTGAGTTTGATTGTAGCATTTAGCTTACAAAATGTCAATTGACATTGTACACAATTTTTCAATGAGAAAAAGTGCTCAAAAAGTTCGCATACTAACTAATTCCTTTAAGGTAGGTCTAATTTACCATTAAGGCAGGTCAAAAACCCGTTAAGACAGCATTTGTACAATTTGACGAAAGAAGCCGTTTTCAACTTTGCTGCAAAAATTTACCCTCGGAAATTGTAAAAGATTTATAAAATCAAAAATGTCAATTCGCATTGTTCACAAATTTTCAAGGTGTAAAAAAATTCCGAAAGTTAGTTCACTAACGAATTCCGTTAAGGCAGAACCAATCACCTCTGACATAAGTACACTTTGGGCTAATATGAGTCAAAAGTCTGCTAAGATCACATTTGTACAATTTTACAAAAGAACCTTTGACAAAATTGTCGTGAAAAACTTACGTCGGCGAATTATAATGAAATCACAAAATCAAAACGGAGGTTTGAAGAAAATGGCTCTTTTAGCAGCAGCAGTAGCTTCACTGCCAACAGGAAATACCAACGGAGGAAGAAAAACTATGAACAGAAACAGAATCACCGCGGCGGACACGGACTTTGCAGTAACCGTGGAAATGGCAAAAAACAACCTTATTCAGATCGGCACCACATATCTTGACAGAGTTGACGGAGAACTCCTTATCCCCTTTGAACGCCAGCGCCCTGTTATTCTCCTGGGTCCTGCGGGGGTAGGTAAGACCGATCTGGCAAAGCAGGTGGCTGAAGCGTTGGATATAGGCTTTGTGGCTTATTCGCTCCCCCACCACACCCGCCAGAGCATCTCGGGGCTTCCTAAAATAGTGGAAAAAAGCCATAACGGAGAGACCGCTCTCACCACCGAGTACACCCAAAGCGAGATAATAGCCTCGGTTTACGACTATATTGAAAAGACGGGCAAGAAAAACGGAATACTATTTTTAGACGAGGTAAACTGCATCTCCGACACTCTCCACCCCCTCTTTCTCCAGCTCTGCCAGCAAAAAACTTTAGGACAGTGTACGCTGCCCGAGGGCTGGATACTGATAATGGCAGGCAACCCTCCCCAGTACAACAAAAGCGTTAAGGAATTCGACGCCGTTACCCGTGACCGTCTCAGGATCATCAACGTTGTCCCCGACGCGGACGCGTGGCTGGACTATGCGGATCAGAGAGGGCTGAACCCCACTGTCACCGCATTCATCAGATCGGACAAGAGCAAGATCTACGGCTTTGAACCCGATAGAGCGCAGATCGTTACCCCAAGAGGCTGGGAGGAATTGTCCATGACCATTAACTCTTTTGAAAAGCACGGATATGAGATCACACCCGAGCTTATCTCACAGTTTATCGGGATCCCCTCAACAGCAAACGAATTTTACAGCTATCATAAAATGGTAAAGGAAAACGTGACAGAAAAGGATATTGACAACATAATCCGAGGAAAGACCACCGACGCCTATATTAAAAAAGTTAGAGCCATGCAGTACGGTATCAGGTTTATGTTTATGTCCTGCCTTAAGTCAAGGCTTCATGCCTTTGCTGTGGACAAGGACTACCAAAACGGCAGCAGCGCCATGGACTGCATCGTAGATTTTCTCACCAACGCTTACGGCACCGATTCCGAGACCGAATTATTTATGAACGGTATTCTTTCCGATAAGGATATTGTGCAGATGGCAGTACTGACCAAAAACGGAAAATTCGGCGCATATCTTGATGAGATCACGGAGTCCGAGACCAATATCAATAATGACCTGAGAAAGATCAGGAAAAAGGAGGATTGATCCCTTATGGAGGACAACGTAATTTCCAACGGTTTTTCCACCGAATTTTCCGAAGCGCAAAAGACTGCGGCTCACCGTATCATTACCTCCGCAAGGAGAGAGCTTGCACGGGAGTACCCTTATCTGGAGCAGGCAGTCTTTTACCACAAATTAAAAGCCGCCTCAAAGACGGATTTTATGGGGTCTGACTATACTACTCTGTACTACAACCCTGCTGCGGTGATAGAGTGTTTCCGCAAGAAAAGACGTATGATCAAGCACACCCTGCTCCACATGGCGCTGCACTGTATGTGCCACCATCTTTCCATGGAGTTTTCGGATCCGGAGTTGTTTGAAGCGGCGGCGGACGCATCGGTCAACGCTATGCTGGAATCCATTATAAACACAAACAAAAGCTTCAGAAAGTTTGCCGCAGACTGCGGAGGGATCTCAGCCCCTCACATATACAATGCGGCAAAGGAGAACAGGAAGCTGAGGAACCGCCTTAAAGCCCTGTATGAATCAAGCCATGCCGACGATCACAGAATGTGGCATCAGAAAGACAAGGAGGAACAAGGCGGATCTGCGGATCCAAGGTCGGGCGGCAAGGGAGCGCAACATGCCGCGGCCGTTCAAGGCGCCGCCGCAGGTCTCTCAAAGGGCGCGGGAAATACAAACGCCCCTTCGTCAGTCATGGTTCCCGCAAACGGTCAGGCAAGCGCATACGCCGACTGGGGGCAGATAATGACTTCCTCGGAGCATCAGAGCGGAAAGGACTTCGGCAGCAGCAGCGGAGATCTTTTCGCAGATGTCACTCCCCCGGACAGATTCAGCAAAATGGACTACATCTCCTATATCAGGAAATTCATTCAGGACGAGATAATCCGCGAGGATCCCGACACTATTGACCTTATGATGTATACCGCCAGCCTTGACATCTACGGCGATATGCCCATTGTGGAATTCTGCGAGACACAGGAAAATCTTGATCCGTCGGATATTATCATAGCTATTGATATGTCAGGCTCCTGCAGCGGCGATATTGCCGTCAACTTCCTGCGGCAGGTCTACACCCTTTTTGAGAGACTCAATATACAGGGCAGGGTCAATATCCGATTGGTGACCTTTGACACAAAGATACTTGATCAGACCGTGATACGGAGCAGGAGCGATGCGGACAGCTTCATAAAGAACTATGAGGGAAAGGGCTTCGGCGGCACGGATTTCAACTGCGTCTTTGATTACGCTGACCAATACACCAAAGAGTCGGGCGGCAGGAAGCTTAAGGGGCTGTTTTTCTTTTCCGATGCGGAAGGCTCTTTCCCCTCCGAAAAGCCAGGCTATCCCACTGTGTTTTTCGTTCCGAGCGATCCGAATATGAACTTTCAGACAGACTACTACCCCAAGCCTGAGTGGGCGGATTTTGTGAGATACGACGACAACTGATACCGTTTAAATCATTAAACGGTCAAACAAACGCCGACAGATGTGAATGAACATAAACCAAAGATAAACAATGCAAATCAGCGGATAGGGAGGAGAAAGGATATGTATTTACCTAAGATCGACTTAACAAAGTCATTACAGAATAACGGCTGCCTGCAGCCCGAGGGCATTGACTGTGAAAGAGAGATAATGCCCTATGTGCTGGGACGGAAGCGTTTTGACGGACTTCTGCAGAAGCTTAAGAGCATAAAGAACAGCACGGTAAGCTCCGATACCTTCAGCAGGTCTTTTAACAAGCATATCTTTATACACTGCGCCAATACAAACGACGGACTGCTTGCGGCGGTATTGACGTACAACGCTATCAGCGTCAAGTGCGGCGCAAGCTGCTGCCTGAGCGAAAATATCATAGACAGGAGCAGAACTCCCGCCGCCCCCGATCTTGGAGGGAATATGCCCGTGAATCCGCAGCCTGCTAAGTTCATTTTCGCTCCGCCCGGTTCCGATCTGAGAAACATCAGAGGCAGCTGCGGCTCAATGTATGTCAATAACAGCTCTGACAGTTACATTGACGACGATTTTTATGAAGGTGATGACGATCTTTATGAAGATGACGATGATTTTTATGAAGTTGACGACAATCTTTATGAAGATGACGACGATCGTATTGGCAATAAGTATGACATGAATACGGAAATAACTGCCGAGCTGTTTTTCTGCCATTTCTTTGATCCCGATGAGCTTAGGGAGCATGATCCGAACAGAGAAAATCTGTGCATTTTCATCTACTCCGACGAGGATATTGAAAAGGAGGAGAAGAAAAGAAAAAGAATCGATTCTATGATGCCGTCAATGTCCGCTGCGCCTGCGCCCTCTCCTTTCCAAGACCCCAAGCAGGAGGCGGCAAAGCTTCACTGCACCTATATCGAGATACCCCCTGACAGCAAGGAGGAACTGAAGGGCCATATGCTGGACTTTCTGGCAAAGCAGAAGTACGATACCTCAAAGGTGGCAAAGCAGCTTGAAAGGCTGGTGTCTTTCCCCTACATCAGGAACGAAGCCCAGGCGGTGGCTGCCGCAAAGAACATAATCAGCAAGCATATCGAGAACTGCGGCGATCTTCAGAAGCTTACCCCCTTCGATTTTTCGGACTACTTCCCCGCGGAAAAGAAAAGCGGCAGCAACGATAATATAGTGGGATTGGAAAAGGAACGCAAGATCCTTGACAGCATAACGGACATGCTTATGTTCAACATCGAACGCAAGAGCATGAAGCTGTCAGAGGAGGACGTAAGCTGCAATATGGTTTTTGCGGGACCTCCCGGCACTGCCAAAACCACTCTCGCCCGCCTCTTTGCAAAGAAGCTTGCAGATTTAGGCGTGATACCCGGCGACAAGAATTTCCGCGAATGCCGCAAATCGGATATAGTGGGGCAGTATGTGGGTCAGACCGCCAACAAGGTGGATACCCTTTTCCGCGAAATGGAGGAAGCGGGAGGCGGAGTGATATTCTTTGACGAGATCTACAGCATCTCCGAACAGAACGCCACCTGTTACGATACCGAAGCGCTGACCTGTATCACCCAGAACATTGAGAACTGCCGCGGCTCCGTTTTCTGCATTTTTGCGGGCTATGAAGCCAAAATGCGTGAATTTATCGCCAAGAACCAGGGCTTAAGCTCCAGGATCTCCGCTACGATTATTTTTTCCGAATATTCCGACGAGGCTCTGTGCCGTATCTTCAACTCCTTTATCACAGCGGACAATCTTAAGCTCAGCGGAGAATGTGAAACGGTATTAAGGAGCTTTTTCAGCAGTCTGAGAAAAAAGAAAGGCGAAAGCTTCGGCAACGGACGTGAAGCAAGAAATCTTTTTGAAGCAGCCAAAAGAGTTATGGCTTCAAGGATCTACGCAGGAAAGCAGCGCAGCGCAAATGCCATGTCAACAATGCTCGCTTCCGACATACAGGCTGCCGCAGAGGAGCTGCTGAACGGAGTGATAAACGAAGAGAAGAGATCCGTCCGCATCGGCTTCTGACCGATCTGCCGCAGCCGCACAAAGCTTCTGTAAGTATATTCCGCGCCCTGCTGCGTAATCGTCCTCGGCAGGCGTCATTGTTGAGGATTTTTGACGCAGAAGATGACCGCTTTGTGGCAGAAAGACGGCGCTTTCGATTTTTCAAACAAGCCCCGGTATAACAGTTTATAGAGGAGACTAATTATGAATAAATTTTATGAATCAGTAAACGAGATCAACAACTGTATCACAAATTCTGACGCCGCGGGGCTCAGGGACGCCCTGTCGAAGCTATGGGATCTGCGCGATCAGGAAGGCGCAGACCCCGCCAAAATGTTTTCTCCCTATATCTTCAACGCCCTTTTCCTTGAACACAGAGAACTTCTTGACGATCCCCAACTGTTTGACGCCTGGAGCAATTATTACAAGGCAAGCGGATATAATTTCGGTTTTTCGATGCTGAGCCGCAATATCTTTTACCTGGATTATATCAATGGAAAGGTGCTTAACAGCATATTTTTGGGAGAAACTGAAGCTGCTCTCGATATGCTGAAAAAAATGGAAAAGTTGAGCATTAAATGCGACACGGGCGCTCCTTTCTTTGAAAACAACTATGAAAGCGGAAAATTTTATTACTGTATCATAGATGCGGCGGCAGAGTACAACCGTCCCGAAATACTGGAATATATCGCCGCCTGCGCTGTTTCCACGAACGGTCTGACAGAACCGGTAAAGATCCTGCAGTATACGGGTTTCCTCATATGCCGCCTTATTGACAAGAAATTTTTTGATATATTGGATCTTATATACAAAAACACTTTTGATTCAAATATTGTAAAAATGACCCATTATATCAATATTCAGAAAAAATTGGAGCATAGCCGTATTTACTATGCAGATCAGCTTCTGAAAAGATACGGGAAAGGCGAGACCGATCTCTGCCGCCTTATTGACGAAGCGGATATTATAGGCGAATCTGTCAGCGCGCTGATGAACAGCGGAATCGTCGCCGACAACGACCTGAATGACAGAATACTCAGCGAGCTGAAGGAGCTTGGAGAGATCGGCTTCAAGACCGACAATATCACGGCTCTTGTCAATCTTTTGACGCTGTTTACATTGAATCCCCATTGGAACGCTTTTACAGATTACGGAATGCCGAGCTATGACGATATATTGGAGCTTATAAAAAATCTTATCGGCGACAAGCCGGTTTACCATTTATTATCAATACACAGTATCCTTTCAGGCTATTTATCGAACAAAAATACCTGCGAGGAGCTGAGAGATACCATAAAGCTTTTAGGCGGAGCGATCTCTATTGACAATATCAAAGAAACAGGCTTATATTCAAAGGCAGAGATCAATACCGCCACAGAGCGTATCTGTTACCAATCCCACATCAAGCCCATTTTTGAAAACGATACTGTCATAATTACCGACCCTATAGAAGAAAACTGTTATATTGATCATCTTATCAGTAAAAAATCCTATCTTTTTGATCATATAATAACCAAGCTGACCTTGACCAAGGACGGACTTGAAGCCCTTATACCTATCTGCGCGGAACACGGAAACTATAACGCGCTGAATATCATCAGAAAGATGCTGTAACCTGCCGCTTCAGGAAGAAATACAACGGTTAAAGAACTTTGTCCTCCAATCGACGAGATAAACGAGTGTATTGACGGCAGCGATCCCAGGAAACTGCCTTATTTTTTTTCAACAAGTTCTTATTCTAACCGAAAAGGAGATCATTTTTGTGATTTTACATACTTTTCAGCCAGGCTATTTGCCGCTTCTGCAAGGGAGTCACGCACTTCTTTGGGGGAGATCACCTCCGCGCCAAAGCCGTATTCCAAAGCCCACATTTTTACGCCCTCGGCTGAGGTTCGGGTCAGGGTTATCTCCGCCTCCTCTCCGTCGGGCAGCGGCTTTATCTCAATATCAAAGCCAAAGGTGTCAAGGGCGTTGTTGATAAGGGATCTTTTGCATCTTATAACGATCTTGGGGTATTTTATCCTGTCGGTGTACATAATGGGATTTTCTTTCTTGTATACCGAGGGAGAGAAATCAACGGGAAGCTGAGCTTCCTCCTCTAAACATTCAACGTCGCGCATACGGTCGACCCGATAATTGATAAGCTCGGCTCTGCGGCTGTCGTCGGGGTTGTACACCACCAGATAGTAATATCCGTTAGCCCACATCAGCTTTATGGGATTTACCACCCTGTATTCCGAGCCGTCCCTGCCCGGACGTACCTCAAGCTCCTTTTTTTCGTTGTAAGCGCAGTAGCGGAAGCGTATCTTATTGGTTTTTTTCAGATAAGTCCTCTCGTATTCTTCATTTGTCATATTCAGTTCTTCGGAAGTGAGCTTTGTGTCCTTGGCAACGGGCTTTATCTTCGCAAAGGCTTTTGTGATCTCTCTGAGATTTTTGTAGTAGCTTCCCGGATATTTCGCCGCGTCCACAAGTGTGGGATCGTATTTCTCGCGGTTGTAAATGTCGGTGAGCTGATTGAGCCTTTCGATTATCTTAGCCGTTTCCTTGGTCTCGGCGTAGGAAAAGACGGTGAGAGAATCCCGCAGAAGGTTTATCTGGGTATTATCAAAAAGTGCAGAAGCGTAGAAAACTTTTTCTTTTGAATCAAAGTTCGGGCTGTCGGGCGTTTTGCTTCCGTAGATGCCCATATTCTCAAAAATAATATCCCTGTTGCAGTAGGTGTTGAGCAATCGCGAGATCTGCCTGCTGATTGAGGAGTTGTTTTGCGAAGCGTCCTTTTTCACCAGACTGCCGCGCATATTCTTTATCTGCGCGTAGTTGTCGGCGGTGAGATCCTCAAAGGTGCATTTGCTCTGGGCGCAGTATTCCGCAATGGCAGTCATATCCGCAGAGATCTCTTTAAGGGAAAGCCTGTGTTCGGCAGAGGAGTTTTCCAGCATATACCTTAACAGGTCGTAAATCGTTATGGTGGGCAGCTTTGAGGAAGCCGCTGTTTGCCCTTTTGCGGCTGTCTTGGTTTTGGAGGGCTTGCCCGATCTCTGCGGCGGGGCAGCGGGAAGGAAATTTGTATTATTCATTTAAACACCTCTGATTTTTTACATAATTTACCATAATAAATTATATAGCTTTTTTTCTCAAATGTCAAACAGCATGATTTTTATATGAAAGGAATTTTTAAAAATGTACAAAGATAAACTTAATGACATAATGTATGATGTCAATAAAAAGGCCATTTCTTCAAAGATACTCCAGTATATGGACAGGATCAGAAACAACAGCGACGAGGGTCAGGCGCGCCGCTTCGTCTGGGAGCTCATACAGAACGCCAAGGACGTTGCCCGTCAGGATATACCCCTGCGTATACGCATAACAATGGACAGTGAAAAGCTCGTCTTCGCCCATAACGGAAAGAACTTCAAGCTGAAAAACCTTATGTCCCTTATCAACCAGGTATCGGGCAAATCGGGCAATGCAGAGGAAGGTACCACAGGTAAATTCGGCACAGGCTTCATCACCACGCACCTTTTGTCCGAGCGTGTAAACGTCAGAGGCATTCTTGAGGACTTTGGGTTTGAACCTAAGCCCTTTGAGATCGTTCTTGACCGAAGCGGAAGAAACGACAAGGAGATCACAGAAGCGGTAGATCGGTCTATTGATGTGATCTGTCATGTGGACGATAACGCTGATTCCAAATATGACCCGGAGGAGCTGAATACGGAATTTGAATACCACCTTGAAACGGATTACAGCCGCAGCATCGCGCAGATAGGTATGAACGATGCCTACTGCAATATCTTTTACTGCATGGCTTTCGTTCCCCGGCTGTACGAAATTACCCTTGACGACCGCACATCGGATAAGATCACCGTTTACAGAAAAACGGAAGAAAAAGACGTTGATGACAGCATCACGGAATTCTATATCAGCGAAAACGATAAAAAGCACAAGGTAACAGTGGTGTCCGACGGCGAAGTTCAGATAGCCGCAGAAACGGACGAGGACAACAATGTTGTTTCAATGAGCGAAAAAAGCTCCAGGCTGTTCTGCGGATTTCCTCTTATCGACAACGTTATGTTCCCCTTCCCCACCGCCGTTAACAGCGATCTTTTCAAGGTGAACGAGCCCAGAAGCTGTATAACCCTTACAGACAACCCCAACAGCACCGACAGCGAGATCAACAAAAAGCTGATGTCACAGTCAGTTATTCTTTACGGAAAGCTCCTTGACCACGCAGAGGAAAACAACGTTGGCAAGTTGTTCCGCATGATAAACACCCCTCCCGTTTTTCAGCGCAGCGACATATCCGACACATGGATAAATGAAAACATCATAAGCGGGATCTCGCGTCTGACGGCATCGCACCGCATTCTCCCCGGAAAAAACGGAAAATTCGCCGCTGCGGAAAAGAAAACCGCCGTCCCCTCTCTCGACTATCCCGAGCTGGTGGGAGAGATGAACGATCTGGTAAGCGCGGCGGGCTATGAGATCATAGCAGAGGACTCGGAGGAATGGTGTTCGGCTCTGCGGAGCATTGGCGGAGAGTATTTTCAGTTCTTTACCATAAAAAGCCTGCTATCCTTTGCGCATAATTCAAAGACAGTTGACACGCTGGCAAAAACTCTAAGCGAAGATGTTTATGTCTGGCTCAGGAAGCTGTATTTATGCGCGGCAAAGGTAGAGTCCTTCAAGAATGAGATACTTGTGGGTACCTACTCCATTATCCCCGCCCAAAGCGGAAAGCTGCGGGAGTTTACCAACGTTTATGCCGAAACGGAGAAGATCGACGAGTATTTTAAAAATATATGCGACATCATTGACGGTTATTTGCCGGAGAGCAGCTCTCTCAATATCAGGGATCAGCTGATCGCAAGCGAGCTTGATACAGACGGATATGAAAATATCAGGGATTTCAAGATCGATTATCTCATAAATCATCTGTATACGGGAATGGATAAACAATATCAGGTTTATTCACAAAGAATGAGATTACTTATGGGCGCCTGCTGCCCCAATGAGCGCGGGTATTCCGTATACAAAACGCTGATAAAGGAGTTTCCCGACCGCTATGAGCCTGAGCTGAAGCTCCCGCCGGAAATATGGAACGATATATACAGGAGTCTGCAGAATTATCTTAATGATGCATTTGCGCGAATCAGAAGCACCGAGGAGCTTTTTGAAGCTTTTGGCGGAGAAGAGAAAGCTATTGATGCCATAAACTATTTCTATGAGGTAGATGAACGCTATTATAACAAATTGCGGTACTACAAATACAAGATTCCTTTGCTTGTATCAGCAGGCGGAGAGACACAGCTTAACCTGTTCAGTTCATCATTAACCATCATTCCGTTTGTTATAAATGACGGTGTTGACGAAATGATGATGCTTATTTATGAAAAAATCAATTCTGACGGCGCAAAGCTTATCGATAAAAGAATAAAGGTATCTAAAAACCTCGGTTTTCAGACCATGAATAAGCTTTCCGCCGCAAGCGTTATAGGTAACAAGATAACGGCTGCTCTCACCAAGGGGGCGCTCTATAATCAGTCTAAAGAATTTCAGCAGGGCTGTTCCCTCCTGATGCGCTGGATCAATAATAACGAAGAGGAAGCTAAAGAGCTTTTCCCCGCCTACGCTTCAAAGGAGAACAGAATGAAGCTGCTCACTGCCGAGCAGGCGGCGGATATGAGCAGCAGGCTTGACAGCTTCAATAAACTGCTGACAAATTATAAGATCAATTCCATAGAAGAGTTTGAAGAAAATCTGGCGAAAATGTCCACAATGCTGAACGACCGACCCGAAGATGACCTTGAAGCGATCACACCAGAAAACGAGATCACGGAGGAATTTTACAGCTTTGGATATTCAAAGGAAAAAAATAATTTTGACGAGATCATCAGGCTTATCGGAGAAGCGGGAGAGTCTCTGGCGGTAGATGTGCTCAAGGAAAAATTCGGAGAAGAAGCAGATGTCCTTTTGTGTAATGATACCTCCCACAAGCAACAGGGATATGATATTATCGTAACCAAAAGCGACGGCACAAAGCTGTTTTACGAGGTCAAGACCCGCACAAAAACAAGTATTTTCAAAAAGACGCTGATGTTCAGCCAATCGCAGGCAAGACGCCTGAGTGACAGGAATTTCAGAGTGCTGTTGATAATAATCGACAAAAAGTGCGCGCTGGTCAGCAGTTCTGAATTTGAGAATATACTTGACGATTTTTCGAGAGGAAGATTTGTCAGAAGCGACGGATTCGTGATCGAAACAAAGTGATGTAAAAAATAATGGGGCTGTAAAAAAGACAGCCCCTTATTTTATTCTTATGAATCAACGTCAGTTCGGAAACCGTCAATTATCCTTTGGGCGTTCCTATAGAAAATATTCTCCATGTCCTCCTCGGAAATAGGCTCCTGGTACACTGCCTGAACGTACATTCTGGGATTGCAGATAGGATAATCGGTGCCGAAGATCAGACGTTCACTGCCCACCGTCTTTACTCCGTGAGCAATGAGTCCGTAGCGGAATATGCCCGTTCCCGAAAGATCCAGGTAGATATTGTCATATTTCTTTATACGCTCTAAATGCAGCAGATACTGTTCCTTATCCCCCGGGTGAGCGGCTATAAAGGTGACGTTGGGGTGATTTTCTATCATTTTGCTGATCTCCCCGGGCTCCTGCTCAATGGTGTGAAAGCTTACTGCCATGTGATAATGTTCAGCCGCTTCCAGCAGTTCCCCCAGGTCTTTTCTTGAATAATCGCTCCAGCCGTGCATATATGGCACAAGCTCGCCTATAAGCCCGAAGCCCTGCTTGTGTCGCAGCTCTATTTCCTCCAATGATTCCTTTACAAAACCCGGGTGGATATGAAATCCCGGAGTGTAAAAGCCGCCCATTATCTTTTTCAGCTCATAAGCGCGATCGTTGCAGGATCTTATGTAGTCAAAACCACCCTCATATTTCTTTTTCAGTATCACTGAGCCGCATATATGGGATATTCCCGATTTTTTGATGTCCTCCATGCACTGGGTGGGCGAGGGGTTAAATTGGTCGGGGTAGAAGCAGTAAAATTCCTCTTGGGAAAGGTAGGGGTGGGTGTGAAAGTCAATGACCGGGATCTCTTTCATTGTATTGTTCTCCTTTCGCTTCTATGTATGTATTATATAGCATTCTTAAAAGAAAATCAACTTGGTTTTGAAGAAAAAATCTCCCAAAAGGCTTTTAATACTAATTCTTGATCATACAATAGACAAAGTCTATTGTATGATGCCGCCCTTCAGGCGGCTGTCAAAATCAACGATTTTGACACAATTGGTATTGAACTAACTTTCTTGGCGGTTTCACCGCCAACGCCGTGCATAGCACGGCGAATCATACTGTAGACATAGTCTACAGTATGATAAAGAAATAGT
>JAAVIE010000087.1 GCA_014799325.1 Oscillospiraceae bacterium | reverse complement strand
CGTTTGCGCCGTCTGAGTTGTTGCAGAGAGCGCCGCAGGTAAAGAGCATTTTCTCCGCTGTTTTGGCTGAGGAAAACTCTCTTGAATAGGAAAAGTCGGCGTATATCTCGGTAACGGTCATTTTGTTGGCAGTCAGGGTGCCTGTCTTATCGGTGCAGATCACGTTTGCGCAGCCCAGTGTTTCCACCGAGTGGAGCTTGTTCACCAACGCTTTTTGCTTATATATACGCCTTACCGCAAGGGCAAGGGCTATTGTGACAGTGGCGGGAAGCCCCTCGGGGATCGCCGCCACAGCCAAGGTAATTCCCACAAAGAGCATGTCGAAGATCTCATTTCCCCGAAAAATTCCTATAAGGCTCACAAGAATGCAGACCACAAGACAGCCTATGCCTATTATCTTCCCAAGCTCCCCCAGCCTTTTTTGCAGGGGCGTTTTTTCCTCCTCAATACTGCCAAGCATATCGGAGACTTTGCCCATTTGAGTTCTTTTTCCCGTGGCGTAGACCTCCGCTGTGCATCTGCCTTTGGTGACCGCTGTTCCCATGTAGACGGCACCTTTCTGGTTCAGTTCATTTTCGTCAATGGCGCACGGGTATTTTGATACGGGAACGCTTTCGCCTGTCAAAGCCGATTCGTCACATTCCAAGGACATTGCCTGTAAAATGCGGCAGTCGGCAGGGATCTTGTCGCCTGCTTCGAGAAGAACTATGTCGCCCCTTACTGTTTCCTCGGCGGAAATAGTCGTCTGCTTTCCGTCACGGATCACCTTTGCGGTGGGGGCGGCAATTGCCTTTATTGATTCTAAGGTCTTTTCGGTGCGGTACTCTTGGATAAAGCCTAAAATTGCGTTTATCACTACGATTATTATAATAGTGAGAGCGTCGTATATCTCGCCCATAACCACGGAAACCACCGTTGCCGCTAACAGGATCATTACCATTACGTCTTTGAACTGCCCCATGAACATTTTCAGGGCGCTGTTTTTATGTTTTTGCTCAAAGGTATTTAAGCCGTCCTCTGCAAGGCGTTTTTTCGCCTGATCGGTGGTCAAACCTCTGTATATTTCCGCTTGATCAGCGTTTTTTGGGGAGAGCGGGGCTTTTTCCGGGTCGCTTCTGCTTCTGCCCCTTACCTCGCCTGTTATTTTTCTTTGTTTGTCCAAATCCTTTGCCTCCTTGTCCTTTTTTGTACATAAATATGAGGTTACAAGAGATTTTAGACTTGTACAAATATAATTATTCAAAAAACGGACAAAGTGATTGGTAATATTAAGCCAACCCCTGCATATATTTTTACAGAAATAGGGTAATACAGCAAAAATACCGCATTACCCTAAAATAAACCATAAAGGGGCGAAACAATGTCAGCGAAAGCAGTTACACCAAAAGTTCAGGATTTTGGAACAAAGCAAGAGAGATGCGTAAGCCTCGGAAAGTACATAATTGATAACGGCGCCACCGTAAGAAGTGCAGCAAAGGTTTTCGGAATAAGCAAAAGTACGGTTCATCAGGATATAACCTCAAGACTTGAAAAGATCAATCCCGCATTGCAGAAGCAGGTAAAGGAAGTTCTGGAAAAGAATAAGCAGGAAAGGCACATAAGAGGAGGGCTCGCTACCAAGAAAAAGTATAGTGAGCTGAAAGAAAAGGGAGAATAAAAAAACGGGGCTGATTTTCGCAGCCCCGTTTTGTTATTATAAGCACTTTATTATGTATAAAATAAACAGTTTATTGTGTATAAGCAGCTTTATTCACCTTTAGTTACCGTGTAATCCTCGCCCGAAGTTGCCTTTTTAAGCGCATCTGTCAGCCCGGGTACTCTCCATTCGAGAGTTTTGCGGTTGAGATTACCGCCGTTATCCCAAAGGAAACAGCAGGCTCCCATATCATAACACAGCTTTGTGAGATACTCGCTGAAATAGATAAACTCCTTTGCAGAGCCGCCGCCCGAATACTCGCCGATGATAAAAGGTATCCCCTTGTCAACAAAGGTTGATTTCATCAGATTCATTTTGCTTTCCATAAGCTTGAGGTCAGAATCGCTTCCCCAGGTCTTTTGAGAACCTACGATACAAAATTCGTATGGCGTGTAGTAGTGTACCGATACTATAAGGTGATCCTCTATTGTATCGGTGGGCATTTTGTAGGCAGATTTACAGGTTTCTGCTACGTCCGTCCAGTAGCCTGCTATCAGCAGGTGGCGTTTTGCGTTGTTGCCGCCTGTCTGACGGATCAGATCTACGAAATCCTGATTGATCCTATTCAGCAGCTCAAAGCCCTTGTCGCCGCCCATTCCGTCAAAGCCGACTTCGTTCATTGACTCAAAAACAAGATGATCGGAATAGTCCTTGAATCTTTCCGCTATCTGTTTCCACATTTTACTGTAACGGGCATAAAAAGCATCATAGTCGGATTTTGCGGTTTCGATTATCCATGCGCCGAATTTGGGATCTCCGCCGCCGTCGTGGTGCATATTGATAATAACATAGAAATCGCGCTCTATTGCGTAGTCCACTATTTCCTGAACACGGTTCAGCCAGCTTTCCTTGATGCTGTCATCCTCATTCAGATGATCTCTCCAGGTGACAGGAATACGTACCGCGTTTATTCCGTCGGCTTTCAGCTTGTCGAAAAGCTCGGGGGTGGTCATAACGTTTCCCCACAGGGTCTCGTCCACCTCTTCCCCCTCCTCTGCGTGTTCGTCAAGCTTGCCGTCGCCGTTTCTGTCTGCCTGACATACGTCAAGGGTGTCGCCTAAGTTCCAGCCTATCTTCATTTCCTTGACTAATTCAGTCGAGGTAATGTCGCGCATTTCTCCCACAGCAGGCTTTTCGGGTTCGCCCTGTGTTGTGACAACGGATTCCGCCTGTGTTGTTTCGTTGGGCTGAGATGATGTATCGCAGCCTGTTAAAAGCAGGGATAATGCGGTTATAAGACCCACTGCTCCCATAAAATATTTTTTTGATGACATTTTGTACTCCCTCCGGTTCTTTGTCACGATGTTACAAGTGATTTATTTCTGAAATGAGTAATCGATTACATTTTGCAATTCTATTATAATGAAATCGTTTTCAAATGTCAATATTTTATGTGAGATTTGTGGAATATTTTAATTTTTTGCTTGGATTTTTGTTATTACTGCATAATATAGTGAATGGAAAAATTTCTTGACGGTGCAAAAGGGGCTGTAAGATAACAGTTATTTTTTGCTCACAAGAAACTAGCATTTACTTATGATTTTCTCAGAAAGATTGTGCAAATATTACACCACTTTCAAGGAAAGTTGGCAATAATTTACTGATTTAAAAAGAATTTCAAAACCAGAAACTTTTTAAATTTACTTGAAAAAATGGGTAAATTTAAAAAGTTTCTTATCTAACTGAGTTCGGCTTTTTGCTTGAAAAGCTGGGCAAAAATCCGAACTCAGTTGATTTTTGAAATTCGTGCTATCAAGACACTTGTGCAATCAGAAATCCGCTTTTAGAAGGTGCGGTTTTTTACAGCACGGCAGAATAACTCTTATTCTTCAGCTCCAACCTGAGCTTATCGGAGATCAGCGCTATAAATTCCGAATTTGTGGGCTTGCCCTTGGAGCTTCTTATAGTATAGCCGAAATAGGAATCAATAATATCTGTATCTCCCCTGTCCCACGCCAATTCGATAGCGTGTCTTATGGCGCGCTCTACCCTTGATGAGGTGGTTTTGAACTTCGCCGCCACTGTAGGATATAAAAGTTTGGTTATGCTGTTTATCATGTCGCTGTTTTCCACACAAAGCATTATTGCATAGCGTATAAAATGATAGCCCTTTATATGGGCGGGAATGCCGATCTGGTGTATCACGTCGGTAACAAGGCATTCAAGATCCTTGGTGTCCTTGTCAAGGGCAGCTGAAAAATCAATGTTGTAATTGCTTCCGCTTGCTATCTCGGTTTTGGCAAGTCCTCCGTCGCCTGCCGCCTTTAATACGTCCGAGGTGGAAAAAGGCTTAACTAAAAACGCCTTTACACCCAGATACATAAGCTCCTCTTTGAGCATGGGCATATTATAGTCCGCAGTAACTATGACTGTTGGAAATTTCGGCAGATTCTTGATCTCCTTGATCAGGGAAACCGCGTCCGTTCCCGACATTTTGGCGTCAATGATAAGCACGTCGGGAACGCCGTAGTCCCTTATGTACTGAAGAATAAGAGAGCCGTTTGCCTTTCTTGTCACCGCAAACGCTCCCGCCTCCTTGAAAGCGTTTGCCCAGGAAATGCCCTGTTCGGGAACGTCATTTCCGATCAGAATTTTTGTACATTCCATTTTTTTACTTTCCTTTCTATAAGGAGAACTTATGTCGCACAGACTGCGCGGTTCGGGCAAGATCCCTTACAGCCCCGCTTCGTATTCCCCCGAATAATTTTCATATCTTCTTGCTAAAATAATAATATCATTTATTTCCAATAATTGCAATACTTTAGTGTAAATTATTCAAAATTTAATTATTTTATGCTAAAAACCGCATTTATAAAGGAAATAAAAGCGGTTTTTAAGTTCTTTTCGATTTTCTTTAATAATAAAATTATATTAAATATTTTCGCTTTATATCTATAATTCCAAAATATTTAATCATTTTGTTATTTTTTGTCGAAATTTAAATAAATATTGGGGAATTTATCGCATTTTAGTCTTTATATTAGCTTTATTGTGAAAAATAGGTGTATTTTACGCGGAAAGTCTGCCGATCTCATCATCTCCACAATCCAGAGCGGAGGAAAATTCGTACATATTTTCTGCAAAAATTCCGTATCCCCTTGTTACGTCATTGACGAAAACATGTGTTACCGCTCCCACGATCCTGCCGTTCTGTATTATGGGGCTGCCGCTCATGCCCTGCACTATGCCGCCTGTTTTTGACAACAGTTCTTTGTCGGTTATCCTGATTACCATGTTTTTTACGCTGCTTTCGCTGTTGTAGTTAACCTTTTCTATGGTGATGCTGTAGCTTTTGGGGGTCATTCCCTCTACTGTGGTCATTATTTCCGCATCGCCGATCTCTATATCCTGCTTAAAGCCTAATGGGATAGACGAATTTTTGGGAAGCTTGTCTGAAAAGCCGAAAACGCCGCAGTCTGTGTTCAGCAGTATGCTTCCGCTGGAGGTGGAGGACATAAAGGATCCGCACAATTCTCCCGGGCTTCCGTTTACGCCTTTCACTACACTGTTGATACATACGGGTACTTTTTCGCCTGACAGCAAGGGCAAAAGCTCACCTGTGTCGCTGTCGCAGACAGAATGTCCCAAACCACCGAAGCTGTTGTTGGAAGGGTCGTAGTAGGTCAGTGTGCCTATGCCCGCGCAGCTGTCACGGGTCCAGATGCCTAACTTGTAAAGACCGTCCGTCCTGGACTGTTTGGGGGTAACTGTCAGGGTAATAGTCTCGCCTTTTCTTATGACGGTCAGTTTTATCTCTTTACCGTCCTTCTGCACCGCTTTGGTCAGCTCGTCACCTGTGTTTATCTCTCTGTTGTTGACCTTGACGATAATGTCTCCGACCTGCAAGCCGCTTTCCTTTGCGGGGGAAAGGGAACCAAGGGGAGTTTCAACGCTTCCGTAATCGGTGACTATTACGCCGTCAGTGAGCATTTTTAAGCCGAAAGGTTCCCCCGAGGGGATAAGGCTCGGAGCGTCTACCTTGCTTACCGTAATGTCCTTTATGGGGAAAATGCCGTAGAGCATCAGAGTCATTTTCTGCGTCCTTTCATTTTCCGATACTGCCGCCAACGCTCCTCCCTCCGGTTTTGCGATAACTGAGGGATATGGGTTTATGGAAAAGCTTTCCCCGTATAATTTTTCCCGGAAAAAATTGTCGGGCAAAGCTGTGCAATAAAAATTTATTTGCAGAAATAATATAACTATAAGCCAGATAATTGCTATATATATAATTTTGAAAATTTTATTCGCTTTTTTCATTTTATTGTCCTTTCTTTATATTTTATGCGGTCACAGCCGCAGAATTTCCGCTGATTTTTCAAATCACAAATAATATCTGCAAAAAGCAGGGTCATTATAATAGGAAGTTTTTAATTTTTTATATTGCCTTTTTTGAAAATTTATGCTATCATAATTAGAAGTAAACATATATAAAGGAATACAACAATATGAAAATAGCAATAAACATTTTAAAGGCTCTTGAAATAATAATAACCTCTATCTGGGGGATCATTATAGGAATATTCGGTCCAATTTCCATTATTTACTATGAAACTGTGCCAAAGCTTGCCGACCATTATATTATCCGAGTATGGCTCATAAATTCTATTGTATGCTATATTGTGGGTACTATTATTGTGATGCTGAAATTTTACAAGGTGGCTTTGTGCTTTCACGGCGTAGGGCTTATAGTGTCGCTCTATATATATTCCGTTTTTAATGGGATCTATGAGGGAATAGAGGCGCAAAGCCCTGCCCAGCTGTATATGCCTATAATTTTCGTCACCATTTTAACTTTGATAATCACGGTTTTGGCTAACTACAAAAAAATCGTTGAAAGGCTGGAAACTAAGAAAGAAAAGACCTACGAAGCCGCTCCCTCTGTACTTGGAGGAGAATATCAGGCGGAGATGCCCAAAAAGAAAAAGAAATAAAGAACGTAAGGACACAAACAAAAAATACCTGAAAAGAGAAAAATAAAAATTGTAAGAATAGAAACAGATAATACCTAAAAAGAGAAAAAATAAAAATTGTAAGGACAGAAACAGATAATACCTAAAAAGAGAAAAAATAAAAATTGTAAGGACAGAAACAGAAAATGCCCCAAAACATCAAATACATACTTTTTGACCTGGACGGAACCATAACAGATCCCTTTGAAGGGATCAGCAAGTCCATAATTTATGCCGCCGAAAGCATGGGGATCAAGGTCAACGACCCGGGATCCCTGAAATGCTTTATCGGTCCTCCCCTTTTCAGTCAATTCAAGGATTTTTTCGGCTTTGACGACGGACAGGCGGAAAATGCTGTAAAGGAATACAGAAAACGGTACAGTGAGATCGGCTGGAAAGAATGTACTCTCACAAATGGAGCAGAAAAGCTGTTGTCCGAGCTAAAAGAAAAGGGTTATGTTTTAGCCCTGGCTACCTCAAAGCCAGAGGTGTTTGCGGTAAAAATCCTCGACTGCTTTGATCTGAGCAAATACTTTGCTTTTGTTGGCGGCGCTCAGCTTGAACATACAGGCAGAAACGAAAAGGCTGATATTATAGCCTATGTTTTGGAAAAGCTTGGCATTAAAGATAAATCAACCGTTTTAATGGTTGGTGACAGATACCACGATATAGAGGGCGCTCGCGCTAACGGGATACGGTCTTTGGCAGTCTTGTGCGGATATGGCAGCGTTGAGGAATTTAAGGAACATAGGGCTGATTTTATAGCCGAAAATATGGAGGAAGCAGGAAAAATTATTGCAGGCTGCGATAATTTGGTTTAAGATATGAAAAGATGCTTTATTATTGCGGCGGGAGACAGGGACTGTTATATCCCGCCTATTTTACAGGACGACTATGTTATTGCCGCCGACAGGGGCTTTGAGCTGTGCGGGGAAATGGGGATAAAGCCCGACCTTGCTGTGGGGGATTGGGATTCTTTGGAAAGTCCGCCCGAGGGCTGCTCTGTGGTAAATCTGCCTGTGGAAAAGGACGATACCGATACCCTAGCAGCTATAAAAATCGGCTTGGATAAAGGGTATGACGAGTTCCACATTCTCTTTGGAGCGGGCGGAAAAAGGGTGGATCATACCCTTGCCAATATACAGTGTCTGCTGTATTTATCCAAGAGAGGAAAGACAGGGTACTTGTATTTCAAGGAGTCGGTGATAACCGCTGTTACCAACGGTTTCCTGCGATTTTTGAACAACGTTCAAGGAGATTTGGCAATATTTGCCGCTGACGGAACAGCTCACGGAGTGTATGAGAAAGGGCTGAAATACTCCCTGGACAATGCCGATGTGAGCTGTGATTTCCCTATTGGAGTAAGTAATTCCTTTACAGGACAGGAAAGCGAGATCTCTGTCAGAGACGGAAGCCTTTATATCGTTTTTCCAAAGGAGGTGTTCCCTTGTGATAGATCGCAGCTATAAGGCTTGTATTTTCGATCTGGACGGCACTCTTCTTGATTCTATGGGAGTATGGCGGTATGTTGATGAGGTGTTTTTGGGTAAGCGTGGGCTTCCCTTTACCGAAGAGTATGCAAGGGCAGTTTCCTTTATGAAGCTGAATTTAGCGGCGGATTATACTGTTGAACTGTTCGGGCTTGACGAAAAGCCCGAGGATATTATAAAGGAATGGCTTGATCTTGCAAGGCATGAGTTTACATACAATATTCAGCCGAAGCCTTATGGAGTGGAGTATATACGGCTTTTGAAAGAAAAAAATATCCCCATAGCCGTTGCAACCAGCAGTCAGAAAGAGCTGTATATGCCTGCTCTGAAACGGATAGGGATATTTGAGCTTTTTGATGTTATAATGGATTCGGATAAGATAGACTGCGGAAAGGATAAGCCCGATATTTTTGTCAAAACCGCTCTGGCGCTTGGTGTAAAGCCAGAGGAGTGCCTTGTATTCGAGGACACGGTAAACGGGATCCTGTCCGCTAAAAGCGCGGGATTTGTGACGGTGGGATTTTTGGACGAGCATCAGCCCCAATATCGGGAGGAGCTGATAAAGAATGCCGACTGCACTGCGGCGAATTTTAAGGAATTTTATGAGGAATTGGCTGCACAGGCTTGTGTCTGAACTGCGTTTGGTGCGTGAAAGATTCGGGCTTTCAAAGATTTAATGTGAAAGGTTCAGGCTTTCAAAAATTTGATGTGAAAGATCCAGGCTTTCAAAAATTTGATGTGAAAGATTCAGGCTTTCAAAAACTTGATGTGAAAGATTTAGGCTTTCAAAAACTCGATGTGAAAGATTCAGGCATTCAAAAATTTGATGTGAAAGATTCAGGCTTTCAAAAACTCGATGTGAAAGATTCAGGCTTTCAAAAACTCGATGTGAAAGATTCAGGCTTTCAAGAATATGATGTGAAAGATTCAGGCTTTTAAAAATTTGATGTGCAAGGTTCAGGCTTTCAAAAATTTGATGTGAAAGGTTCAGGCTTTCAAAAATTTGTTGTGAAAGATTCAGGTTTTTAAAAAAATGTGAAAAAAATAGGCTGTTGAAAACCAACATGGAGTGGGTCTTCAACAGCCTGAAATTTTACTTGGTTGTTTTGCTTTTTCTGTTAATGCGGGTTATACGCCCTCACAAAATCTGTATAGCTCGGCGTTCCCTCTTTTGCCGAACCTTTCAATAACGCCTAAGTAGCCTAAAATTTCCGCCGTGATGCTTGCGTCGGTAGGTTTTATAACTTCTTGAAGCTCCTTTAAGGTAAATTCCTTGGGGAGCGTTTCTTTTATATCCTGTGGCAGAAGGGTCAGGTAGTCTTGGGGCTTTTCAAGGTATATTTCCCTGTTGAGGGCAAGGGGAGTTTTGATGTACTTGCCTTTTCCCCGCCTTTTTCCTGTCTTTTCTGACACATAGTTCACTTTTTCAATGTCAAGCTCAGCAATACAGATCGTTAAATTAGGGTCAGTGAGGAAGCCTTTTATGCGGTAAAGCTCCAGAAAGAACTCCGACAGGCTGTTGTTTTTCCTGAAGCCGCCTTTCCGCAGCATTTCGCCGCTTGTATCGCTTACAGTGATAACTTTTGTACGCTGTTCAAACGGGTATACCACTGTAACATGGCAGGCGTCAAGCATTACATCGAACTTTTTGTTGAGCTTGCCCCAGTTGGCGGTCTGTATCTCATAAATGCCGTTTTCGGTGACGATATCCGCGTAAAAGCCGCCTATCCTGGCTTCCTGGTCAAAATCCTCGGAGTAGTAGTTTTTGAGAGCGGCGTGTATGTTTTTTTCGTTTAAGGTGCCTATCCCTGCTTTTTCCCTTGAAATGGCTTTAGTTACTGCGTTTTTGAAGCGTTCGGTGTCGGGCCGTACAATAACTGTTTCGTGAGGAGTGTAGGCGAATTTTTCCTTGGTTTCTTTTTCCACAAATAGAGGAACGCTGATGTTTTCGTTGCTGCCGATTATGGCTGATGCCTTTTCCTTTAACTCAGGAACTGCGTTTGACACTGCGTAACAGCGGTCGCTTACCTCAAACATGGGGAGATCGTTCATGTTGTCGCCAAAGACAACGGTTTCGTCGGCGTTCAGCATTTCTTTCAGCTGGATCACTGCGTTGGATTTGCTTGCATTTGAGGAAAATATTTCAAGCCACAGATCCTCTTTAAAGTATACATCATAATATTGGTTGAATGCAAACCCGTTTTCCTTTGTAAAAAAGCGGTCTCTTGTTTCCTCGGACATAATGGGATTTACCAAAGTCACATAATGGATATCTCCCTCGAAAAGCTCCTCATAGCTTTTGCAGGGTCGGAGAGTTTCGTCTCCTTTTTTAATTTTCAGATAGTTTTTTATTCTTTTTGTGTCGTAATCAAGATAGCTTACACGCTGCTTGCCGTCTATGAAAGAGTATATCAGCGGCGTTTCGCCCTGTTCCACTATTACTGATCTCGCCAGCTCTTGTTGAACTTTGTTCAAGCCATTCAGCTTTATTATCTCGCCGTTTTTGCCGTCAGCTATTATTACGCCGTTCATAGTGATAATGGGTATAGTGATGTTTGCCTTTTCCATTATAGGACCTGCGCTTTTGAACCTTCTTGCGGTGGCGTAGGTGAAAAGTATTCCTTTTTTGCCGAAGCGGGTTATCATTTCCGCTGCTCTGTCCTTTAGACCGCCCTTGTTGGTGAGCAAGGTGCCGTCTAAATCGATTATGTATAGTGTTTTCATATAGCCTATCCCCCTCTGTTATATTTTAGCACATTATTGGCATTATGGCAATTGTATGGGGAGAAATTTTGTAATTCCCCCAAATAAATGCCTTTTGCACTTGAAAAAATGTCGGTAAATTGCTATAATGTAATAAAAGAAAAAATTGCAATATTTTAATACTAATTCTCGATAATACAACAGACAAAGTCTATTGTATTATGCCGCCTTTCAAACGGCTGTCAAAATCAAAAATTTTGACAGAATTAGTATTGAACTAACTTTCTTGGCAGTTTCACCGCCAACGCCGTGTATAGCACGGCGAATCATACTGTAGAAATAGTCTACAGTATGATAAAGAAATAGTATAAGGACTAAAAAATATGAAAACGACGGAATTGTTCAAAAAGAAAACCACACTGTCCTTCGAGGTATTCCCTCCCAAGCCCACCTCCGACGAATCGGTCATTTACAAGGCTCTGGACGGAATGAAAGACCTTGATCCCGATTTTATAAGCGTTACATACGGTGCAGGAGGAGGAGCAAACTGCGGAAAGTCTGTGCAGATCGCTTCCGATATCAAAAACAAGTACCATATAGAGAGCGTTGCTCATCTGCCCTGTATCGCTTTGAGTGAGGAGGACGCCCTGACCGTTCTTGAAAGCCTGAAAAATGTGGGTGTGGAAAACGTTTTAGCTTTAAGAGGAGATATTACTCCCGAGATCGTGCCGAACGGACGGTTCAAACACGCAAGCGACCTTATTGCCTTTATCAGGGAAAGGTTTGATTTTAACATAATCGCCGCCTGCTATCCCGAGGGACACTCAGAAAGCAGCAGCCTTGAAGAGGATCTTGGCTATGTCAGGAAAAAGGTGGACTGCGGTGCTTCTCAGCTTATTACCCAGCTTTTCCTTGATAACGACTATTTCCTTTCTTTCAGAGAAAAGGCGCGGGCGGCGGGAATTTCAGTTCCCATTGAAGCGGGCATCATGCCTGTGACAAACAAGGCGCAGATCGAAAGAATGGTGAAGCTGTGCGGCGTTCAGATGCCAAAGAAATTTTTAAGAGCCATTGAAAGGTACGAGCATAGCCCCGAAGCTTTGAGAGACGCGGGTATTGCCTACGCTGTAGATCAGATAGTGGGGCTTTTGTCCGAAAATGTGGACGGAGTGCATTTGTACACTATGAATAATCCTTATGTGGCAAGACGTATCTGTGAAGCTGTCAAGAGCTTGTTTGAGGTTTAGAACGTGTTCCAATAGGATTGGCGCACGTCCTTTCGGTAAATTTTGCCGCTGACTGCGTTGAATTTTCTTGACGGGCGACAGCCCACCTGCGAAAATTCACCTTGTCATCGACAAAATTATGCTCGAAGATCCGCACACCACTCCTATTGGATCAAGTTCTTAAAAACAGTTTTGTAAATCCAAAACTTTTATAAGGTGGAGAGTATGGGAGATAATATAAAAAATGCAAATCAGCGTTTAAAACTGTTTTATCTGAATAAAATACTTTTTGAATATACCGACGAGGATCATGGTCTGACAATGCCGCAGATCATCGGCAAGCTTGAGGATTACGGCATTTATGCTGCCAGAAAAGCTTTATATGAAGATATAGAAGCGCTTCGGGTCGCAGGTGCGGATATTATTTTTGAAAGCGGCAAGAATGCAGGCTATAAAATGGTCAGCCGCGATTTTGAACTGCCCGAATTAAAGCTGTTGGCAGACGCGGTATCTTCATCACGCTTTCTTACGGAAAGGAAGTCCAGAGAGCTTATCCAAAAGCTTGAAAAGCTCACAAGCGTTTATCAGAGAAAGCAGATCGAAAGGCAGCTGTATATTTCCAACCGTGTAAAATCCTTTAACGAGCTTATTTATTACAACGTTGACACTATCAACCAGGCTATTGCGGAACACAAGAAAATTTCCTTTAAGTATTTTGACTACGATATAAGGAAAAACAAAAAGTTCAGAGAGGGTATGAGGATCTGTTCCCCTTATGCCCTGACCTGGGAAAGCGAGATGTACTATCTCGTTGCTTACTATGAAAAATACGACAGTATAGCCAATTTCCGCGTAGACAGAATGGATAAGGCAGTAATTTTGGAGGAAAAAGGCGAATTACCCCCAAAGGATTTTAACCTGACAGAATATCTCAACTCCACCTTCTCCATGTTCAGCGGAAAGTCGGAAGCTGTGAAGCTGAAATTCCACAGCTCCCTTGCAAATGCGGTGATTGACCGTTTCGGCAAGGACGTTACCTTTTATCCTGATGAAAATGAAAATTTCAATATTACAGTGCAGATCAGGACGGAAACTCCCGAGCCATTTTTCGGCTGGCTGTTTCAGTTTGGGAACAAGGTGCATATAGTTTCCCCCGAAGATCTTAAAGAAAAGTATAAGAAAATGCTGAAAGATGTGCTTGACGATAACTGATACAGAAATTCCACTTTTTGCAAATACATTAAAAAATTTCCTCTAATAATAAAAAAATACGGTGCAATAATATTAGCACAAGGGCAAAAGTTCTTGTAGAAAAATTCGTATTATTACGTTTATTAAATCAAATGGAGGAATTGCAAAATGGCAAGCAATAAGAATAGAAGCGCAGCTCTTTCTTCTATCAAGATGCAGGCTGCTAACGAAGTAGGAGTACCTCTTAAGGACAAAGGCTACAACGGTGACCTTACCGCTAAGCAGGCAGGTTCTGTAGGCGGTCAGATGGTCAAGAAGATGATCGAATCTTACTCTAACGGCGCTAAGTAAGTGAATATTTCTTAGCCGTTATATAATAAGCGCCCTTTGCTTAAAGCGTTTTTAAGCAAGGGGCGCTTATTTTTGGTTTTGTGGATAATGCTGGGCTCGTTTAGGTAAGCTTGTACTTTTACCCATTTTGACAGCAGATAAAATCTACTGTCAAAATCCTTCAGCTTTGCCGGAGGAACTGCCGGCGGCGGTGGGCATGTACATTCAATACAATACAAGGTGGCTATGCTCTTAAAAAGCAGCTTGTCTGCTTTTTAAATGGGTATTAGTATTACACCTACTTGTTTTCCTCATGCGCCTTTTTCAGGCAGTTTACAAGATTGAATATGATCCTGCGTTCCTCCTCGTTAAGTTCGGAAATATTGATCATAGCTTCGTCACCCGAGGTGTTCAAAAGTCCGTCAATAGATGTGCTGAATATTTTTGCCATTGCAATGACGTGCTTCAGCTGAGGTGTGGCAAAGCCCAGCTCCCAGGCGTTGACAGAGCTGCGGGAAACGTCCAGCATACGAGCCAGCGCCGCTTGTGACAAGCCGAATTCAGTTCGCTTTGAACAAATTCTTTCTCCTAAATTAACTAACATAAATAATTCTCCTTCCTTTGCTGACATTCAATATAGGGAGTTGAAATTCTTACAAAATCAGTTTTTTCTAATTGGCACAGAGGATCTGCAAAAAGCTTGCAAATTGGCTCTGCATAAGGATTTGCGGAGCTTAAATTTTTTCCTCAGAAAAAAATTCGTTTAAAATAGACAATTTTTCTTGGGTAGTATTGCTTCCCTATTGTTCAATGTGCTGTACCTGATACAAAAACTGAGCGTACCTTGTAACTTTTTTTTACACCCTTTGATATTATTATACCACCCTGAGAGGTTAGGTTTGTACTTCAATTTCTGCAACACAAAAAACATATTCTAAAAAGTTATTGACATTTTTTATTCGTAATGATATAATGCAGGTGAGCTGAAAGGACAGGAATTTTTTGATAACTGAATTCACAATAATACTGGTTATTATTGAATTTTTCGGGTTAAAACAAATTCTGTTATATATAATATATGTCCAATTAAGCTTACTGTCGCGACTAAATGTTTGTCAGCTCTGTCATTTAAATTACCAATTATTCTTTTGATGACGTCCAATAAATTATTCATGAAATAATTGTAAAATTTTTAGATCGGAGGAAAGAAATATGCTTAAAAAACTTTCTTTTTCAAATCAAAACGAAACCGAGTATAAAGACAATTCCCCGGATTGGGAATTTATTGAGGAAAATGCAGATCGTTTCTATGATGAAATTGGTGATGATCATGATTGTGATATTGATTATGACTGCGACTATGATGATGTCGATGATCATGATTATGATATTGATTATGACTGCGACAATGATGTCGATGATCATGATTATGATGTTGATAACGACCGCTATGATAAATACTATATTCCCGATGAAAACAAATGGGTGATCGGAAGAGAAGCTCTTATCAACCGCTTCACGGAAAGACTTATCGTGGCTATATCAAATGCGAAAGGATATGTAAAGCCCGACAGAAACGACGAGAACTATCTGATAATCAAGTGCGATGATGAAAACGGTAATGAAAAAGGATATTGGATAGGTTTTTGCTATGACGACTCCGAAGAGATGATCAAAGCGGAAGCAATTTTTGAGGACAGCGAATATTTATGCGATCTGCCCGAAGACCTGCCTGATGACATTGATTGGTATTGCGAGCTGAACGATAGATTCCTCAGCGAATTTACAGACTACGGTTTTACAGCCGAGAGCTTCAAGTCGACCGCCGGCAGATATCATACAAAAATAATCGGAGGCTTTGAGGTACAGATCGACGCTGTTGATCAGTGGAGCGAATATATTTCAATGACCTTTGATCTTATTGACAGGTTGAACGATCTGGCAGATATGGAGGACGAAAGACCGTTGTTTGATATTTGTAACGGAGAGCCGTTTTTTGCTTCGGATTACGGTTCGACCGATGACCTGGAAAGGAGCGCTTCTGTTACCGCCGAAACCGCGGTTCAGGCTGCCGCCCCCGCATTCACCGATTGCCGGTCTGCTGCCGCAGCCGATCCTGCGTCCGCCCCCACCTGTTGCCGCTGTTGCAGATGCCATTGCTTCCAATGCGGAAAATCCGCGAAGTAATATTCGTTCTGATTTATAGTTTAAGGGACACTTGCGTTTTTGTCAAGTGTCCTTTAAATTTTTTGGAATTTTTTTCGGATCAGTTACAAAGATTTTTCTTTTGTTAAAGCATTTTCTATTGACATATCAAAAAATTTTGCTATAATAAATAAGAGGAAAATTCAATTTAAATCGTTAAAGTAATTTTAAAAAAAGAAAAAAGAAAGATAAAATAAGGAGAATTATAAAAATGCTGCAAAGAAAAGGCAACCTGATGACTGTCAGAACCGACGTCAAGGTGGTAGACGCCACCATAAGGGACGGCGGACTGTGCAACAATTTCGAGTTTACCGACGAATTTGTGAAGGAGCTGTACAAAACCAACGTAAAATGCGGTATCGACTATATGGAGTTCGGATATAAGGCAAGCAAGAGCCTTTTCAAAACCTCCGATTACGGCAAGTGGAAATTCTGCGATGAGGAGGATATAAGGAGTATTGTAGGCGAAAACGTTTCGGATATGAAGATCGCGGTAATGGCTGACGTGGGTCGGTGCGACTATAAAACCGACTTTTTGCCCAAAAATGAAAGCGTAATTGACCTGATCCGCGTAGCCTGCTATATTCACCAGATCCCTGCGGCGGTGGAGATGATAAACTATCTTCACGATTTAGGTTATGAGACTTCATGCAACATTATGGCGATCTCACAGGCCAATTCCAATCAGGTGGAAGCGGCGCTGGAAATGATCGGCGAATCAAAAGCCGATGTTATCTATCTTGTGGACAGTTACGGTTCTCTTTATCCCGAAAATGCCGCCGATCTTACTCTGACCTATCTTAATGCGGCGGAAAAATACGGCAAAAAGGTGGGCTTCCACGGTCACAACAACCAGAACCTTGCTTTTGCCAACACCATTGAAACACTGTCCTACGGCGTTTCTTATCTTGACGCCACTGCCATGGGCATGGGCAGAGGAGCGGGAAACTGTGCTATGGAGCTTTTGCTGGGATTTCTGAAAAATCCAAAATACAGCATTTACAGCCTTTTGGAAT
>JAAVIE010000086.1 GCA_014799325.1 Oscillospiraceae bacterium | reverse complement strand
TGTATCACTCCCTATTTTATGGAAGAGGAATACAAATCAGGTTTTTTTAACAAATACTGTTTTGGAAATATTTTTAGTAATTATTTTAAAAATATACTATTCCATAATTTAGAAAAATGTGGTACAACAACCTCGGACTGCGAAAAGGGGAAGAAATTATTTTTAATGTCTGAGAACGTTTTACCTTTTTAATGGAATCGAATTTCGCCTTGCAAAATTCTCTTTTTATGGTATAACAACCTCAGACTGCGGAAAGAGGAAGAAATTTTTTTTAATGTCTGAGAACGTTTTACCTTTTTAACGGAATCGAATTTTGCCTTGCAAAATTCTCTTTTTATGGTATAATATGAAGTTGAGATTAAGAGCATTATTCTTTTTTATTTTTTGAAAGGATAAAAAATGATATATTTTGACAACGCAGCTACCACCAAACCCTGTGAAGAAGCTGTTTCTGCGGCTGTAAAGTGCATGAGCGAGTGCTACGGCAATCCCTCTTCCCTCCATAAAATGGGCATAGGATCGGAAAAGGTCATTGATTCCGCAAAAAAGACCATGCTAAGCCGCTTAAATAAAGAGGGGGAGATATATTTCACCTCGGGAGCCACCGAAAGTAACAACCTTGCCATATTCGGAACGGCAAGGGCTTTGAAAAGGCGTGGAAACCGCATCGTTACCACAGCCATTGAACACCCCAGCGTTTCCGAGCCTATGAAAAAGCTTGAAGAGGAAGGCTTTGAGGTGGTTTACCTTAAACCTTGCGAATGTGAAAATTTTGAGGACGCGTTGATAAACGCCGTGGACGAAAAGACTATACTGCTTTGCTTTATGGCGGTAAATAATGAAACGGGCTTTATTATTGATTCCAAGAAAGTCTATAACTCGGTAAAGAAGCGTTTTCCTTCCTGCGTTGTGCATTTGGACGGTGTTCAAGGCTTCTGTAAAGTTCCTCTCTTCGGTGACACTATCAGCCTTTCCGCCCATAAAATACATGGGATAAAGGGCGTAGGTGCGCTTTATAAAGCCAAGGGTGTGCGGCTGCTGCCCAACGTTTACGGCGGAGGACAGCAAGGCGGCATTCGTTCGGGAACTGAACCTGTTGATTTAATATGCGCTTTTGAAGCCGCTGTAAAAGCTTATCCCCAAAATATCACAAAATTTTCAGAATTACGTCACACACTTATACAACATTTGGAACAGTTGGAGGGTATAATCCTCAATAGTAAGAATTCTGTAGACAATATCGTGAATTTTTCCGTGCAAGGCGTGCGAAGTGAGATAATGCTCCATTTTCTGGAGGAAAAGGGCATTTTCGTTTCCAGCGGCTCTGCTTGTTCCAGGGGGAAGGTCAGCCCTGCGCTTTCCGCACTGGGTGTGTCGGATAAGGACGCAGACAGCGCTGTCAGGGTGAGCTTTTCCTTAAGCAATACAGAGGAAGAGATCGGTCGGCTTGCCATTGCTTTGGCGGAGGGGATAAAACGATTCCGAAGATAAGATGTTTTCGCTTTATGACATTTTTTATAAAGTGAAACAGGTTTACCCCTCTTTCGGATAATTTAAAAGATTCAGATAAAAGGAGTTTTTACTATGGAAGTTATAATGGCGAAATACGGCGAAATTGCCTTAAAAGGACTTAACCGCAGCAGCTTTGAGGATCTGCTCATAAGAAACATAAAGCGCAGACTTGCGTCTCTGGGCGAATTTGATATTACCCGCCGTCAGTCTACCGTTTATGTTCAGTCTTTGTCGGATAACATTGATCTTGATGTTGTTGTAAAAAAGCTGTGTAATGTTTTCGGAATTGCGGCAGTTCAGCGCTGCGCAGTGCTGCCAAAGGATATGGGAGAGATAATCAAACAAGGCATTGTTTATCTCAAAGATACTATGGAAAACGCCAAGAGCTTTAAGGTAGAAGCCAAACGTTCGGACAAGAGCTTCCCTCTCACCAGTCCCCAGATACAGCAGGAATTGGGCGGCGCCCTGGCGGAAGCCTATCCCGATGTGGCTATCGATGTTCATGACCCCGAAGTTACCGTGCTGTTGGAGGTTCGCGATAAAGGCGCTTATCTCAACGCAGAAAAGATAGAAGCAGTGGGCGGTATGCCTGTGGGAAGCAACGGAAATGCTCTTTTGCTGCTTTCAGGCGGGATCGACAGCCCCGTAGCCGCCTATATGATGGCTAAAAGAGGGCTGAGAGTGGACGCTATCCATTTCCAAAGCCCCCCTTATACCTCGGAAAGAGCTTTGATGAAGGTAGAAACACTTTGCGGCAAGCTCACCGAATACTGCGGCGATATACGGTTTTACTGCGTTCCATTTACGGAAATTCAGGAAGCGCTGAGAGATAACTGCAACGGCGATTACTTTACCGTTATTATGCGCCGTCTTATGCTGAAAATTGCAAATCACTTCTGTGAAAAAAAACATTACGGAGCGTTGATCACGGGAGAAAGCGTGGGACAGGTAGCAAGCCAGACCCTGGCGGCTATAGGCTGTACCGATAAAGCCGCTGACTACCCCGTATTACGTCCTCTTGTGGGTATGGACAAGAAGGAGATAGTGGAAATTGCAAGGAAGATAGACACCTTTGAGACTTCCATACTTCCATACGAGGACTGTTGTACAGTGTTCACACCAAAGCACCCCAAGACAAAACCCCTTATCAAGGATATTCTTGCCGAAGAAGAAAAATTTGACTTTGGACCGCTTATCTTAAAGGCAGTAGAAGGAACCACAGTTAAGGATTTTAAGATCGGCGGCAATTATTGAAAATTAAAACAATTAAAAAAAGCAAATAAAAACTGACAAATTGTATCAAAAAGCGTTACAATAATTGGAGCAAAGAAAATGATCAAAAATATTGACAAACAGGCAGAAAATGTAGTAAAATTATTATGTAAAAATCATAAAAAAGCTGCATCTGCCGAAAGCTGTACAGGCGGGCTTATTTCCGCGGCTATTACCTCTGTAAGCGGTTCCTCCGAGGTTTTCGACATGGGGATATGCAGCTACGCCAACGAAATAAAAGCGGAAAAGCTGAATGTTCCGCGGGAATTCCTTGAAGGCTTCGGCGCAGTCTCCGAGCAGGTGGCAAAGGCTATGGCTGAGGGAGTCATGAACTCCGCAAGAAGCGACTACGGCGTTTCCACCACCGGAATTGCAGGTCCCACGGGCGGTACGGAGGAAAAACCCGTTGGCACCGTATGGATAGGCGTTTGCAGTAAAGAAAAGGGTTCCCGCGCTCTGCGTTTTCTTTTTAAAACCGATGATCGCCCAAAAGGCATTACCGAAAGGGAGTTTATAAGACATCAGGCAGTCTTGAAAGCGTTGGAGCTTTTGGAAGAGGAGATCAAAAATACCTTATAATAAAAAAATAAAGCAATTTTTTCAATTATGAAAGAAGGTCTTACTAATGTTAGATTACACCGTTCGCCCTCCTATGGCAAGAAGTAAAGGAAAAAGGAAAAATGCCTTTATACGCGCCCTTACCGCTGTTTTCCCCGCAAAAGGCGACGCCGCTGCGGAGATGATCAGAAAAGTGGTGTTTATCGGCGCTGTTGCCGCTCTTGTCATTACGGGAGGCACTCTTATGAAGGATATAGGCGGCGAGCTTGAGCAAATGTATCACATCGCCAACAAGCTTAATAATATTAAAAACCAAGGCTCCGGAAACCTCAGCTTGGACGACAAAAACAACATCATCGAGGCAAAGCCCTATATTCGTGAGGATTTTATGGGATTGTACGCAGAGAACAACGATTTTGTGGGCTGGTTCAATATAGGCGAGGAAGAAAAGGTCATAGACCACCCCGTGGTTCAGTGCGATAATAACGACAAGTACCTTAATACTACCTTTGACGGACAGAATATCAGCTCAGGCACTCTTTATATTGACAGCAGATGTCAGATCGACAAGGACGGCAATTTACCTAACTTTACAATTATTTACGGTCATTGCCTTTCCTCCCAGCTTATGTTCTCAAAGCTGAACAGGTATTATTACGAGCGTGAACTCGGAGACGAAGGTCCTGACGTCTATTTTTACAGCTTTTACAAAAGATACCCTACTGTACACTTTGATACACTTAAGGAAAACGGAGAATATAAGGTTTTCGCCTGCTGCTTATTCAATACCGAGGAGCAGTACGGAGAGGTCTACAATTACCTCAGAAGAGCAAAGCCCTTTGAATCCAAAGAAGATTTCAACAGTTATATGTGCGATATTATGGACAGAAGCGTGTTCCAGACTGATGTAGACATCACCTACGGCGACGATATACTCTGTTTGTCTACCTGCTACTTCCCCTTTGGAATGGATTATGAAAATGTCCGTATTGCAATTTTTGCAAGAAAATTGAGAGAGGGAGAAAGCCCCGAGGTCGATGTGGAAAAAATGGAAAGAATATGGACATGGAAAGCATGGCAGCAAGCCATCGACCAAAAAATGGTGTATTACTTCTACAGACAGTGGGACACAAGCAAAATTTTGAGCCTTGAAGAAAACTAAATTATATTTCAGCAAATTTAAATCGATTTGAACCAAGTTCAAACCGGTCGAAAATATCAGAGAGCAAGGATCTGTACCATAGCACAACAACTAACAAAAAAACAAAACTTTTTCGTAAAAGCTTTCATTCCCAACAAAATGGATAGCAAAGGCGCTATTATAAGAAAAATAGTAGTTTTTCTCTGCTTGGCTATCTTTATCGGCTGCGCCGTTTATGTTTTAGGCGACTATTCCAATCGTAAGACCGACGAAAACTTGGTCAACGATATAAGGTACACCATTCAGCTTAACGCTTCCGGTTCTTTCTCAGCAAGCAAGGAGCAGATCGAAAACATCAAGCAGGAAGTTCCTGAAATATTGGATAAATTTGTTGACACCTACGCCGAAAACAGCGATCTTATCGGCTGGCTCAAGGTGGGTCACTATATCGACTACCCCGTTATGATGCATGAGACTATCGACGACTATTATCTGTACCGTAATTTCTATAAAGAGGACAGCCAGAGCGGTTCGATTTTCTGCGACAACCATGTTCAGCCTATTACTGATGCCAACAACCTGGTTATTTACGGTCACAATATGGCTTCCGGCGAGTATTTCAACGCGTTGAGCTGGTTCAACCCCTATTCTCACCGCTATAACAATACCGAGGGCTTTACTGATTACTACAAACAATACCCCACCTTTGAGTTCGATACTCTTTATGAAGAGGGTACATACAAGATCTTCGCAGGAATTTACATCAACACAGAAGATAAGGACGGCTACCCCTATCCCTATTACCGTAAAAGACAGTTCAAGAGCGAATATGAATTTATGGATTTTATGGGCAATATTATGGACAGAAGCATGTTCTATACCGATGTTGACGTTGAGTACGGCGATCAGATCATAACACTTTCCACCTGCTACTGGAGACCTTTGGGCGAAAGTGTTGACGCGCGTTTTGCACTGTTTGCAAGAAAAGTCCGCGAGGGAGAAAGCCCCGAAGTAGATGTAGACAAGATCACTATCAACCCCTCTCCTCTTTACTTTGACGCATATTACAGAATTATGGGTACAGAGTGGCAGGGTCGTAAGTGGGATCTGTCCTTGGTAAAGGATTTCGACAAATACAGCGACAGAATAGACAGCCAGGACGAGCTGGAGCCTGTTACCAAAACCGAAGAATGATTTGATTTTATTTTATTTGATTTAGCTATTTTTAAGGAGAAGGTGCCTTATGCCCGAATTTGAGACAGTCAAAAAACCGCCCAAGACAAAGAAAAAACAAACCGTCGCTCAGTCCCTATTCCCCTGCAAGGGCGACTCGGTGGGTGAGATCATCAGAAAGATAGTTTTCCTGACAGCAATATTTGTCTTGATCGGTACGACTGCCTGCGTCCTGTACTTTTACCTTATCAGACCTGTGAATATTGATAAGGAAGCAGAGAATTTGAGCAATCTGAGAGGCGAAGCAAACAGCGGAGTTATCTCAATTCCCATAAAGGTGACCAATTCCAACGGCGAGACCGAGCAAAAGGAAGTTACCGTCCTGAAAGAATATGAGGAATATATCAAGCTCAATGATGAAACTGTGGGATATCTTGAGATCTATCCTCATGTAAGATCCCCCATTGTTCAGACTACTGATAACGATTTTTACCTGCACAATAATTTTTATAAGGAACCGACGGAAAACGGCACCCTCTTTGCGGATTATGAAGTTCCCATAACCGTCGACAGCACTCCTCCAAATACCATAATTTACGGTCACAATCTGAGAACCAACAATATGTTCAAGCCGCTGCTGCAGTATAAGCACAACGGAATAGAATTTCTTAAAGATAACTATTTGATAAACTACGACACTATCTACAAGAAAAATCAGTACCTTATTTTTGCTGTTATGGAGGTAAACACCAGCAGCAAATGGGGAGAGATATTCCCTTTTCAGAATTATGTGACATTTGACTCAAAGGACGAGTTTAACTATTTTGTTTCCGAATGTCTTGACAGAAGCTATTACTATACAGGAATAGATCTGCAATACGGCGACGAGCTGCTGACCCTTTCCACCTGCGACCTTGATGCCTTTTCGGAGGGAATTCGTCTGGTCGTAATGGCAAGAAAGGTCAGAGATGACGAAAGCTCTATTTTGGATCCTGATACCTTTATAGATAATTCAGGCTTTGACGAGAACGGAAACTTAAAGAGAAAAATGTACGAGGCATACTACCAAGGCGTTTATCAGGGAGCTGTGACCTGGGGCGGAAGAAACTGGGACACCTCCTGGATAAAGGATTTTGAAGGATAAGAATATGTTAGAACAAGCTGTGAGTTCTTATGGACCGATCTGAAGCTTGTATTAAAACGAATTATTTAGATAAAATAAGAGAGGATATGTTATGCCCGAATTTGAATCGGTAAAAAAACCAAAGACCAAGAAAAAACAAACCGTCGCGCAGTCGCTGTTCCCCTGCAAGGGTGATTCGGTGGGCGAGATCGTAAGAAAGATAGTTTTTCTCGCTGCCATTTTAGTTTTGGTAGGAGCCACTATTGTGGTTATAAATTTCTACTTTATCAGACCGCGCACTATCCAGAATGACGCCGACGATCTCAGTCATCTCAGAGGCGAAAGTAACGGAGACGTTATCTCAATCCCCATAAAGGTAACAAATTCCAACGGCGAAACTGAGCAAAAGGAAGTTACCGTTCTCAAAGAGTATGAGGAATATATTAAGGAAAACGAGGACACCGTTGGATATATCGAGATCTATCCTTGGATCAAATCCCCTGTTGTGCAGACTACAGATAACGATTTTTATCTGAAGCATAATTTTTACGGTCAGCCCACAGAAAACGGCACTATCTTTGCAGACTATGAAATTCCCATTACAGCCGATTCTACACCGCCAAATACTATAATTTACGGTCATAATCTGCTGACAAAAAATATGTTTATGCCCTTGCTCAAATACAGAGATGAAGGCATAGATTTTCTGAAAGAAAACTATCTGATAAACTTTGACACGATCTATGAAAAAAATCAGTACCTTGTATTCTCGGTCATGATGGTAAATACCAGCCGCAGTAAGGGCGAGGTGTTCTCTTTCCAGAATTATGTTACCTTTAATACAAAGGACGAGTTCGACGGTTTCGTTTCCGAATGTCTTGACAGAAGCTATTACTATACGGGAATAGATCTGCAATACGGCGACGAGCTGCTGACCCTTTCCACCTGCGACTTCTCGCTGTTCAGTGATGATGTGCGTTTGGTGGTAGTGGCAAGAAAGGTAAGAGATGACGAAAGCTCTATCCTTGATACTGACAAGTTTATAGACAACACAGGCTTTGACGAAAACGGAAATTCCAAGAGAAGAATGTTTGAGGCATACTACCGCATTTACGGCGGCGAAATTACCTGGGGCGGCAGAAATTGGGATACCTCCTGGATAAAGGACTTTAAGGACGAAGAAAAAGAAGACGTTAATTCAGCAGAAGAATAATTGGGAGAAAGGCTTATAAAGAGTTATGATTAGTAAAGGATCGCTGATAAAAATAGGAATTGTGCTTATTATCGCAATAAGCTATCTTCTTGTTTTCGGAGTTTCCGAAAGGGTGGACGCAAGCGAGGATCTTGAAGCAATTACCACACCTTACGAAACTGCGGAGCCTATAGAAGAAGTTACCACTTCCACTGTCGGCAGTTCCCAACAGGCTGATCCTTTGGAAATATCTTTCCCCGATTATACCTCTTTGAATGTTGCTCCCCTTTTGAAGCCCTTTGCCACTAACGGCGCAGTGCTTTTGCCCGCAGGCTATGAGGATATTATCACCACCATAGAGACCTCCGAGCCTGATGTGGAATTGGTAACAGGCGATACCACAACTGCAAAGCCCACAGAAACCGCAGATACCACAGAGGGCACCACCGCGGCACAGACCGAAGCCACCACAGACACTGCCGTTACCACAACGGAAGATCCCAATCCCAGCGGAGAAATTTTAAGAGTGCAATATTCGGGAAGCGGCGGAGAGGTAGAAGTCGACGCTCTCGAAATTTTAGCTAAGGTGGTTATGGGCGAGATAGGCGGAAGCTTCAGTGAGGAAGCCATAAAGGCGCAGGCGGTAGCATCATACACTTACATAAAGTATTACAACCAAAACGGCAGTGCGCCCAATGTGACCGTTAAGGAACCTACCGATAAGGTCAAAAACTGTGTAAAGGAAGTTTTCGGACAGGCTCTTTATTATGGAGATGAGCTTATACAAGCAGTTTACTGCGCTTCCTCAGCGGGATATACAGCATCTTCAAAAACAGTCTGGGGTGTTGATTACCCTTATCTCCAAAGCCGCAAGTGCGAGCTTGATTCCGCCTTTGATCCCAACTACGGAGTTAAGGCCTCATTTACCGCTGACGAGGTGAAGAAGCTTGTTAAGGATTCTATAGGCATAGAGCTTGACGGAGATCCCGGAAACTGGTTTGCCATAAAGGATTATGTTGATACCGTTTATGTGGGTACTTTCAGCGTGGGAGGAAAATCCACCTATACCGACGATGGGGGCAAGGAGATCGAAATAACGGGAAGAACTGTAAGAGAAAAGATCTTCAACTATCAGCTCAGATCCGCTTGCTTTGATGTGACCTACAACAACGAAACGGATAAATTCACTTTCACCACCTACGGCTACGGTCACGGTGTTGGATTGAGCCAGAACGGCGCTAATAGTTTAGCTAAGACCTGGGGGTATGATTATCAGAAAATTCTGAATTATTACTACCCCAATACACAATTAAAGTAAAATCAAGGGCGGCGGATCATAACGCTGCCCTGAATATTTGATAAAACTGATTTTCATTGCTATTGACAGTAGATATTGTCGGAATAGTGATAGTATAAGGAGTAAAAATTATGCCATTCAGCAGTAAATCTTTGGAATTTCTTTTTGAGAACCATGCCCATGACAGCAAGGAATGGTTCAATGAACACAGACAGGACTATGAAAAGTATGTAAGGGAGCCTTTTAAGGAATTCGTCCTTGCCATAGAGCCTACCATGGAGAAAATTGACGAAAAGCTGTCCTGCGACCCCAAAAGGCTTTCCCGAATATACCGTGATGCCCGTTATTCAAAGGGGCAGAGCATTTTCAGAGAATATGCATGGTACACCTTTAGCCGTACAAGAGAGGAAGCTACCACTGCTCCCTGCTTTTACTTCGGAATATCGCCCAACGGCTTTGAGTACGGCTGCGGCTACTACCACGCAAGCACCGCCAGTATGAACGCAATGCGGAAGCTGATCTTAGAGGGAGATACAAGCTATGAAGCCGCCAATACCGCTTACCTCTCCCAAAATGTTTTTACCTTGAGCGGCGAGAGGTACAAAAAAGACCACTATCCCGAGGAATCAGAGGAAAAGCGGCTTTGGCTCAATCAGAGAAACATTTTCTTAGGCTGTGACAGCAATGATTTTAAGGCTATGTATGGCAAGGATCTTTATAAAAAGGTTGCAAAGGACTTTCTGAGCATTGCTCCCGTTTACAATATGCTTATGAAAGCGGAGCAGATCAAGGAGATTTAACAAGTGATCGCAGAAATAAACGGCGTAAGCCTTGATTTAGAAACAAATTCGGAGATATTCTCCCCCACTGCCGCCGATAAAGGCACTCTCGCCATGCTGTCGCAGGTGATCTTTTCTTCTAAGGATAAGGTGCTTGATCTAGGCTGCGGCTGCGGCATCGTGGGGATCTATGCGGCGACGGTCATAGGCGCAGACAGGGTGATCATGACCGATGTGTCTCCTGTGGCTGTTCTTACTGCCAAAATGAATGCTGTACGCAATAATGTTGACGGTATAAAGATATGCTTGGGTAGCTGCTATGAGGACGTGGAGGACAGAGATTTTACCTTGATCCTGTCAAATCCGCCCTACCACACGGATTTTTCTGTTGCCAAGGAATTTATTGAGGGCGGCTTTAAGAGGCTTGTTCTCGGCGGTAAAATGGTTATGGTGACAAAGCGGCTTGACTGGTACAAAAATAAGCTGGCGGCTGTGTTCGGGGGAGTTAGGGTCTCCGAGATCGACGGGTATTATGTGTTTGTGGCCGAGAAGAGATGGGAAAAGAGGGATAAAGCTGTTAAGCAGGTCAAGGGGCTTTCTAAAAAGTTGGCGAGAAAGAATAACCGAAAAAAATAGCCTTTGTTTTATGATTCACTGCTTGAATAAGGAAGAGGTGCGTTTTTCTGATCATACCGCTTCCTTTATTTTTTAATAAATATACTGTATGGACAAAATATGGCAGCTTTGGTCGGGCATTGTTTTCTGAAATATGATATACTGAATTCGATGGGAGTGATGTTATGGAATGGATCAAAGCAATAAGCACAGCTATTGAGTATATCGAAAACAACTTAACCGAAAATATATCCGCGGAGGATATTGCAAAACAGGTGAATATTTCTTCCTTTTATTTTCAGAAAGGATTTAGCTTGCTTTGCGGTTATACTGTTACCGAGTATATCCGAAACCGCCGTTTGACTCTTGCTGCAGGAGAGCTTGCAAACGGCGCAAAGGTTATTGAAACATCAGTAAAATATTGTTATGATTCGCCTGACAGCTTTACAAAAGCGTTTTATCGTTTTCATGGAGTGACTCCCTCTGCGGTGCAAAAAAATTCAGCTATGATCAAGGCGTTTGCACCTTTAAAAATTTCACTATCATTGAAAGGCGGTTATATCATGGATTACAGAATTGTTAAAAAAGAAAGCTTTATAGTTATGGGTGTTTTAAAAAAATTCACCTATGAAAACGCCAAAACGGATATTCCGAAATTTTGGCAGGAGCATTATAAAAAAGGAAACGGCAAGTATGTTTGCGGAATGTTTGGAGTAAATATTGATGTAGCAATGAACGACAGCGAATTCAGTTATCTGATCGCAGACGCTTACAACCCCAGCATTGATATTCCCGACGGTTTCGTAACAAAGACTATTCCTGCATTTACATGGGCAGTGTTTCCAATAAAGGGGGCAATGCCGGACGCTTTGCAGAACGTGAATACCAAGATCTTTTCAGAATGGCTGCCCGCCTTGGAAAATTACGAGGTTGCTGCGGGATACTGCATTGAAATGTATGACGATCCACAAAAGTACCCCAAAGGAACAGCAGATGAAAACTATTATAGTGAGATATGGATACCTGTTAAGAAAAAATAGTATGTAGTTTTCTACTCCGCTGTCTTCTACAACAATTAATCGGCGTATCATTTTGGATACGCCGATTTAGATTTATTAGTATAAGAATTATTTTAAAAAAATCAGATAGTACCCGTTACCTTCAGAACAGCCACTCCGGGAGTTGAACTCCATGCGCCTGTTGTGGCATCGGAGGTGAAGGCTGCGGCAGGAACGGTTATTCTTCCCGCCACAGTTCTGAACACGCCTGTGGTCTCGTCATAGGTGTAGTCTGTACCCTCGGTGAGAACGGCGTTATCCAAAGTAACGGTGATGTTGTTCAATACAGGGTTAAAGGTATCGCTGATCGCAACGTTTTCCGCTGCATCGGCAGCCGCCGCACCTCTGTTCTGAATTACAAAGGTGTAGGTTATCTCGCTGTTTTCCGTAACCGTTTCGGGAGAAAGAGTCTTGGTTATGGACAGGTCGGGATCGTCGGCGTGTGCTACGGTAGCTGTTGCAAGAATGTCGTTGGGAAGTGAAGCTCCGCTTATGGTGGCAGTATTGGTGACCTCCGCACCTGTGCCAAGGGGCGCAAAGCCGTTGGGGTATGCCTTGTATATCAGCAGAGCGTTTCCGTTGGCGGGAACGCTGATGCCCGTTACAGTAAGAGGTTCTGTCACAGTAACAGTAGGAGCAGGCTGTAAAGCTCCGTTTACATAATATCTCAATGAGCCATCAACGTAAGTCAAAGGCGTCAGATTGCCCGTACCAAAGGTATATTCACCCAAATTATCGGTTGCGGTAAGTCCTGTGACCGCAGTTGCTCCCGAATTGACAATGCTCACCAGATAGGTTACAGGGCGGTCGGTGTCGTAATCGGTCTCAAGAGCGGTTTTGGTTGCGGAAAGTACCTCGGCAAGCTCTCCCGTTACAATGTTGGAATCGGTGCTGCCGTTGTTGTAGGTCAGTGTGGCTTTATTATAAAATGTTGCCATAAAATTTCTCCTTTCTTATGATCGTGAAATGCTTTTATTTCACGATATATTATATGAAAGTGAGAAAAAAGGGTTACATTTCAAGGGTTTGTTAAAGCCTTTACTTGCTTACTATACCCCAACAGCCTTCTGCGCCGATGCCGTCCTTGGGAGCCATGATAATTCCCTTCTTTATAAGCTCCTCCGCAATTAAGTCAAGCAAAGGCACTCCCGCAAGGTTGTTCACACGCTCCCATTCGCCCATTAAATAGCTTGGAAGCACCCTTTTTGTCAACTTTGCTATCTTTTCGGCTGTTTTCTCTGCCCTTTCATCAAAATAACCATTTACAAGCCTGTTGCTGACGTCAAACAAGCTTTTGCAGTCCTTCATATCTATCATAAGGATCTTGGTGTAGACCATATTGTCCTCACGATACAGATATCCACATTCCACGGCTTTTGCAGCCTGTTCTTTGTCGTACTCGGACATTTCGGCAGTGTCAAGTCCGTTTATCGCCTTCAAAGTCATTTGAAGGGGGATATCCCCGCCTATATTATGACCGCAGTGAAAATGCTCTCTAATATAACGCATATACAGATTAGAAAACTGCACCGAAGAATATCCGCATATATTACTTGCACCGATCCCGTCATTTCCGCAGCCGTAGAACACCCCCGTGTCTTCGTGTCCGTAAACTGAAAACGGGCGTTCGGGGATCTCTTCCTCACCGAAATATTTTTCCCTTAATATTCTTTGAACGTTTGCCTCAAAAGCCCATACTATGGACATGAGCTGCTGCCAGATAATAAGATTGAGATCCTTTTTCTTGTTAAGAAAAGGAATAGAGAGATAATCATCTCTGTTCTTCTCAATAAAATCAACAATGACCTCGCTGATCTCGGGGAGCTGATCAGTATAGACCGACCAAGCCTCCTTTACCTGCTCCTTATCCAGCAGCACAAAATTCACTCCGTATTTTCCATTGTCAAGACGGCGCAGCAATCCGTATTCGTTCTTAGCGTTGCGGGTAAGGATCTCCAGCTCCTCCTCCACATACATAGTAGGCACATTAAGCTCCTCGGCAATTTCCTTGGCATCGGAGGGCTTTTTGTGGCAAACGCGGAGGACATGCTTTGAAAACTGTCTTGCAAAGTCGTCACGGGGATCGCCTGTAAGGGGATTTCCTGTTCCGATAATGTCATAGTTGATCTTGTCAAAAGCAACGGGTTTGTTATTAGCAGTCATAGTTTCTACCTCATTTCTCAGCTTTTTCCTTGCCGAAAACAACCGCTGACGGATATTGCTCTCGCTTGTTCCCAAAAGGACAGCGATATTTGACGTAGATAAGCCGTCAAGATAGTACATTATCATCACCTCGCGGTAGGCTTGGGTCAGAAAGGCTATCTGACGGTATACCGCCGCTATCATTTCCCTGTCCTCTCCCTCAGCTTCAAGAAAAGGGTCTTCGCTGTCAGGATCCGAAATATATGGCAAAACGTCGTCCGGTTCTCCCTCATACTGC